>JBFYNT010000087.1:0-3794 GCA_041304225.1 Candidatus Aminicenantota bacterium | reverse complement strand
ACGCAGCCCGTTCGACGAGGCCGAGTGCGGCCATCATTACGCCCGGGCCATGGCCAGCTGGGCGGCCGTGCCGGCCCTCTCCGGCTTCTCGTGGGACGGAGCGGCCAAGGCCATGGCCTTCGACCCGGTCGTCGCGGACAACCCGGTTGTCGCGGACGGGGCGGCCGAGGGGACCTGGTTCTGGTCGAACGGCGCCGCCTGGGGGACGTGCCGCGTCGGGGCCGGCGCGAAGACGGCCGAGCTGGCCGTGCTGCACGGTGCCCTGACCCTCCGGTCCTTCCGCCTGGGCGCCGCCCCGGCCAGGAACCTCAAACGGCCGGCGGCCCTCGAGGCGGGGGAGACGATCGAGCTGAGATTTTAGGACGGGACCGTGAAACATCCGGGCCACCGCCGCGTATGACAGGGCGTAGGAATAAGCCTCAAAGGAGTCACCGATGCCCAAGAAAACCGCCTTGACCGCCGCGATCCTCGTCGTTCTGGCCCTCGCCGCCGCCGTTCCGGCCTGGCCGGGGACGATCCCCGCCTCGCTCGTGCCCGAGGGCGCCCGCTGGATCGCCCACCTCGACATGGAGATATTCGTGGCCACCGACCTCTACGGATATCTCGAGAAGGACGGGAAGCTCCAGATCAAGAGCCGCGACCTCGACCGCTGGCTCAAGATGGACCTGGCTAAGGATATCAAGGGAGTGACCGTGTTCGGCCTGGGGACCGGCGACGACCAGATCGTCATCGCCGTCTCCGGCAAGTTCGACAAGGCGGGCATTCTCGCCCTGGTCGCGCTCGACAAGGAGCACCAGGAGACGCCCTACGGCTCTTATATCCTTTACTCGTCCGGGAGCGACGAGTACGGCGCGTTCGTCAACGATGATCTCCTCGTCTTTTCCGAGGGCCGCGCGGCGATCGAGAAGGTCCTCGACGCGGCCGGCGGCAAGGCCAAGTCCTTCGCCGGCACCAAGCTCGCGGCGTCGCTCAAGGAGGTGCCCGCGGGGGCTTTCCTCAGCGGCGTCTTCGAGGACCTCTCCGGCCTGGGCAAAGAGATCAACCAGTCCAAGCTGGTCGAAAGGGCCTCGGGCCTCTTCTTCATGGCCCAGGAGAAGCAGTCCCGGCTCCAGCTGCGGCTCCAGATGACCGCCGATTCCCCGGAGAACGCCAAGAACATCGCCGACCTCGTCCAGGGCGTCATGGCCCTCGGCCGGATGAGCGGCGGGGAGGGCGATAGGGCCGGGATCGCGACCCTCGTCGACGGGATGCAGGTCAAGCTCGACGGCAAGACCGTTCGCCTGGAGTTCGATGGGGCCTCGCAGGACGTGGCCAAGCTGCTGTCGCATCGGCACGGCTTCCCCCACCTGCTGGACTGACGATCGGAGAGCGCGTGAAGACCGACGAAGAGCTGGCCCGCGAGGCGCGGGCCGGCTCTCGCTCGGCCTTCGAGGAGCTGGCGCTCCGTTACAAGCGCCGGCTCTTCGTCTATCTCCGGCCCCGGCTCGGGAGCGACCAGGACACGGAGGACATGGTCCAGGAGACGTTCCTCAAGCTCTATCGCAACATCGACCGCTACGATCCGGCCTACCGCTTCTCGACCTGGCTCTACACGGCGGCGACGCGACTGGCCATCAGCTCCTACAGGAAGAAGCGGATCGCCGTCGTGCCGCTTCCCGCCGAAGAGGCCGGCGGTGTCGCCGATCCGGCGGCCGGGCCGCCGGCGGGGATGGAAGCGTCCGGATTGTGGGACTCCGCCCGGACGCTCGCGGAGAGCCAGTTCCGGGTCCTCTGGCTCCGCTATGGGGAGGACATGGAGGTCGCGGAGATCGCCCGGGCCCTCGGCAAGAGCCGGGTCGCCGTGAGCCTGCTCCTCCACCGGGCCCGGACGAACCTGATGAAGAGGACCGGCGCCGCGCCCGCCGGGGCGATGTCGGCCGCTAGACACGCGTCGGCTGGCGGGCCGATGGCCGGATGAAGAAAGGGAGAACGACCATGCTGTGCCATCTCACGCGCAAGACGATCTCGGGCTCCGAGGACCGGGGGAAGGCGCTGCCGCGCTGGGCCGGGCGTCACATCGGACGCTGCGAAGCCTGCCGCGACTATGCGCGGTTCTCGGCCTCCCTCAAGACCCGGTTCGCAGGCGACCGCTCCGCCTTTTTGGCGGCGGTCCCTGAATTCCCCTTGAATGATGCCGCGTGGGACGTTGCGGGGGCCGGGCGGAAAGAGCGGGTCTCTCTCGGCAGGCGGCTCGTCCTTCATCCCTTCCCTGCGGCCGCGGGCGTTCTGGCCGTCGCGGCCGCGGCCTTCCTCGTCTTCCGGACCGTTCCCCGCGCGCCGATGCCCACCGCCGAGGACCAGGCGGCCGCACGGGCCGCGTTCAAGTCTCTCGTCGCCGCGCCGGACGGATTCCGCGGCGCCCTCACCGGTGCGGAATCGTCCCTCGAAAAGGAAAAACGCATCTGGGAGAGCTCGGTCGTCTCGGCCGTCGAGTATCTTCAGGCCCGGCTCAACATCAGGATCGAGCGACGGGACCCGCCCAAGGACCTCTGAGACCCGCCCGGCCCGTTTCCTTTGACTTGCCCGCCCGCAGTCCTTATACTACCGCCTTTTAAGAATGATCCGGGAGGAGTCAAGGCGGCCCATGCTCAGGCCCGACGGCGAAACCGTTCACCCGGCCGTGCGGACCGTGGCCTATTGGGACGAATACGCCCCCTGGTACCGCCTCTGGCTCGAACATACGGACTATCATCACGGGATCAAGGACCTGTTGGCGGGGATCGTCCGCCCGGGCTGGAAGGTCCTCGACATCGGCGGCGGCAGCGGCGTGTTGGCCGTCCCCCTAGCGCGGCTCGGGTGCCGGCTCACGGTCGTCGAACCCTCGGAGGCCATGCGATCCTATCTCCGGGACGAGACGGTCCGGACCGGCGTGACGGCCCTCCGGGTCATCCCGTCATCCTGGGAGGACGTGCCCGTCGAGGAGGTCTCGGGATGCGATCTGGCCGTCGCCTGCAACAGCCTCCATCTCACGCGGCTCGGGACCCGCGAAAGCCTGGCGCGGATCCTCGCCGCCCGGCCCGCCCGCGTCCTCGTCGTGTCCGAGTTGGACATCCCGTTCGATCCGAACGGCGGCGGCGACCCCGGCTATGGGCTTTCCGGCTCCGGCTCGTTCCTGGCCGAGAATTCGTTCCGTTATCACAGCACCGAAGAAGCCCTCCGCCACCTGGCCCTCAAGGCCCGGCACGGCCAGGACCACCCCTCCGAGAAGGATTTCCTGGAGAGCCTCGTTCGCGAGGACGGGCATTACGTCCGCAAGCGGTGGGCGATCGTCCGGTGGCTCCACATCCGCCGGACGGATGAGTAGAAGCCGGACTCAGAGGCGGCGGCGGGACGGGCGGAAGTCCCAGGTCAGCCGGTAGGCGATCTCCCTGAGCGTTTCGGCCATGGCCGCGCTCTTGTCGCGGACGGAAAAGACTGGGACGCCGTTGTCCATGCCGACCGATCCGACCGTTCCTTCACGAGTGGCCGATTGGGTCCACAGCGTCGCTCCGTTGGCGGCGGACACCAGCCGGACCTTCATGGAGATGTCGAACGCGGTCCGGGCGAACAGGGTCTTGCTCAGCGGCGCGGCCAGGTCGATCTGGGGCTTGACCTTGGTCACCTGGATCTCGCCGACGAAGAAAGCGTCGACACCGTACTTCGGGCCGATGGCCAGGGCGGCCTCGCGGTCGAAGGCGGTCTTCCCGATATCCCCCAGGACCGTCCCGGCGGGGCCGAGCTCGACGACGGGCACACGCTGGGCGGCCGTGATCTCT
>JBFYNT010000086.1:0-10677 GCA_041304225.1 Candidatus Aminicenantota bacterium | reverse complement strand
CTCACCCCTAGGGGTGAGAAAGCCCGGTGATTTATCACCCCCGAAATAGCCCCCCGCGGTGATACACAGGGGGGATCGGCTGTCGCATGCTGACCCCGATATGTCGAGCCATAATACTGTGTCCATATATCGGACATATAGAGAAAGGAGTCATTTGCTATCATGAACGTCCCCTTCGTCGACCTCAAGGCCCAGTACCAATCCATCAAGTCCGAGATCGACCCCGCCATCCAGTCCGTCATCAGCGAGACCGCCTTCATCGGCGGCAAGTACGTCGAGGGATTCGAGAAGGCCTACGCCGAGAAGTACGGCCGCAAGCACTGCGTCAGCTGCGCCAACGGCACGGACGCCATCTACATCACCCTGAAGGCCCTGGGCATCGGCCCCGGCGACGAGGTCATCACCGTCGCCAACAGCTTCATGGCCACCTCGGAGACGATCTCCCAGGCGGGAGCCCGGCCCGTCTTCGTCGACAACGACGAGTACTACCATATCGACCCGAAGCTCATCGAGGCCAAGATCACGCCTCGGACCAAGGCTATAATCCCCGTCCACATCTACGGCCAGGCCGTGGACATCGAGGCCGTCAAGGCCATCTGCGACAAGCACAAGCTCCATCTCGTCGAGGACTGCGCCCAGTCCCATTTCGCCACTTACAAGGGCAAGAAGACCGGGACCTTCGGCATCGCCGGGACGTTCAGCTTCTACCCCGGCAAGAACCTCGGCGCCTACGGGGACGGCGGGGCCATCGTCACCGACGACGACGGCTTCGCCCGTAAAGCCCGCCTGTTCGCCAACCACGGCTCGCTCCAAAAGCACATCCACGAGATCGAGGGCATCAACAGCCGCCTGGACGCCATCCAGGCCGTCGTCCTCAAGGCCAAGCTCGGCCACATCGACGACTGGAACAAGGCCCGCAACAGCCACGCCCTGGAGTACAACCGGCTCCTGGCCGGCATCCCGCAGGTCGCGATCCCCAAGCTCCGGACCGACGCCTTCCACATCTTCCACCTCTACGTCATCCGGGCCGAACGCCGGGACGACCTGGCCGCCTTCCTCAAGGACAAGGGCGTCGCCACGGGCATCCACTATGCCAAGGCCCTGCCGCTGACGCCGGCCTACCGGTATCTCAACCACAAGCCCGAGGACTTTCCCCTCGCCGGCGCCTGGCAGGACCGGATCCTGTCCCTGCCCATGTTCCCCGAGCTCGCGGACGAGCAGATCGCCTACGTAGCGGCCGCGGTCAGGGAGTTCTATCATGCTTAACATCGGTGTCGTCGGATACGGTTATTGGGGGCCCAACGTGGCCCGGAACTTCCACGGGGTGGCCGGGGCCAAGCTCGTCGCCGTCAGCGATGTCTCGGAGAAGCGCCTGGGAATGGCCCAAACGAACTATCCCTTCATCAAGGGGATGAAGGACCCCTACGAGCTCATCGCCGCCAAGGACGTCGACGCGGTGGCCATCGTCACGCCGGTCTTCGCCCATCACGAGCTGGCCAAGGCGGCCCTCCTCGCGGGCAAGCACATCTTCGTCGAGAAGCCATTCACCTCGACGGCCGCCCAAGCCGAGGAGCTCATCGAGCTGGCCGCCAAGAAGAACCTCCGGATCATGGTCGACCACACCTTCCTCTTCACGGGGGCGGTCCGGAAGATCAAACAGGTCATCGACTCGGGCGAGCTGGGCAAGCTCCTTTTCTATGACTCGGTCCGGGTCAACCTGGGACTTTTCCAGCACGACGTCAACGTCCTCTGGGATCTGGCTCCTCACGACCTGTCGATCATGGCCCATGTCATCGACAAGAAGCCCGTGGCCCTCGCGGCCCACGGCTCCGTCCACTTCGAAGGGAAATACGAGGATATCGCCTATCTCTGCATCGAGTTCGAAGGCAACGGCTTCATCGCCCATTTCCATGTCAACTGGCTGAGCCCGGTCAAAGTCCGCCAAACCCTGATCAGCGGCGACAAAAAAATGCTAGTCTGGGACGACCTCAGCGCCGACGAGAAACTCAAGATCTACGACCGAGGCGTCGACGTCAAGAGCGCCAACGGGAGCAAGAATGGCATCCATGACCTCCTCGTGAGCTACCGTTCGGGCGACGTCTACATCCCTAAGCTCGAGGCGACCGAAGCCCTCAAGGCCGAGGCCCAGTACTTCGTCGAGTGCGTCGAGAAGAGCCAGGATCCCTTCAATGACGGCAAGTCCGGTCTCCAGGTCGTCCGCCTCCTGGAAGCCGCGGACAGGTCCCTCAAGCAGGGCGGGAAACGGATCGAGCTGTAAAGGAGCCCCCATGGAATACTGCCGCGTATCCCCGGATGTCAAATTGGGCAAGGACGTCAAGATCTTCGCCTTCGTCAACCTCTACGGCTGCACGATCGGCGACAGCACCAAGGTCGGGACGTTCGTCGAGATCCAGAAGAACGCCTTCATCGGCAGGAACTGCAAGATCTCCTCACACACCTTCATCTGCGAGGGCGTGACCGTCGAGGACGACGTCTTCATCGGCCACAACGTCACCTTCATCAACGACATGTACCCGCGCTCGACCGCCGAAGGCGGCGGGCTCCAGACCGAGGCCGACTGGAAGGTCGTCCCGACCTTCATCCGGAAGGGCGCTTCGGTCGGCTCGAGCGCCACGATCCTGGCCGGCGTGACGGTCGGCGAGGGCGCCATCGTCGGGGCCGGTTCCGTCGTGACGAAAGATGTTCCGCCCTGGACCATCGTGGCCGGCAATCCGGCCAAGGTCTTGCGGAATATCGAGAAAAATTAGATAATCGGGGAGCTTATTGATCAGAGGGGTTTGAGTCGATGCTCAAGGAAAAGGAAACCGTTCTGCGCAGGTTCTTGATCTTCGTCGACGCCTGCGTCTTGATCCTGGCCTACCTTTTCGCCTATCTTCTTCACGGATTGCTGAACCAGGCCCCTTTCCCTCTGTTGAAATTCTGGCTGGCCCTGGCCTTCGCCATCCCCTATTGGTGCCTGGCCATGTACGCGAACGGCCTGTACCAATCGATGCGGATCCGGACCTATCTCGAGATCCTTTGGGCCGTGATCAAATCCGCCGTGGTGACGTTCCTGCTCCTCGGAACAGTCATTTTCCTCCTCAAGCTGACCTTCATGAGCCGGTTGTTCTTCCTCTTGTTCATGAGTTTCGGCTTCTTCTTCATCTGGCTCGAGAAGACCGCCATCTTCATGAGCTCGCATTACGTCCGCCGTCAGGGATTGAACACGCGCCGGCTGCTGATCGTGGGGACGGGCAAGAGGGCCGTCGATTTCATCAGGAAGGTCGACCATCATCCCGAATGGGGGTTCGAACTCCTGGGCGCCATCGACGACGAGCCCGGCCGCGGCATCCAGCGCGTCGAGCGGCTGGCCGTTCTCGGATCGCTCGCGGATATCCCCCGGATCTTCCACCGCGACGCCATCGACGAGGTCGTCTTCGTCGTCCCGCGGTCCCGATTGAATTCCCTCCAAGGCGCGATCGACGACTGCGAGACCGAAGGTGTCACGGTGACCGTCGCCGTCGATCTCTTCGACACGAAGCTGGCCCGATCCTCCATCGCCGAGCTCGATGGCCTGCCCTTGCTCCATTTCAAGACGACGCACGCCAAGGAATGGGAGCTTCTCATCAAGAGGCTCTTCGATTTCGTGGCCTCCGGCCTGGGGATCATCGTCCTGTCGCCGCTCTTTCTGATCATGGCCGTTCTGATCAAGGCGACGTCGAAAGGGCCCGTGTTCTTCAAGCAGGGCCGCCTGGGACTGGCCGGCCGCCGGTTCACGCTCTACAAGTTCCGGACGATGCGCCAGGGCGCCCACGACGACCTGTCCGACGTGACCGACCTCCAATCCATGACCACGCCGGAGTTCCGAGAGAAGAAGACGAGTTGGATCACGCCTGTCGGGCGCTTCATGAGGAAATTCAGCATCGACGAGCTGCCGCAGCTCATCAACGTCTTCGTCGGTCATATGAGCATCGTCGGTCCCCGGCCGACGGTCCCGGACGAAGTGGAGAAGTACCAGGATTGGCAAAGACGCCGGTTCTCGATGAAGCCGGGGATCACCTGCCTCTGGCAGGTCAACGGCCGGAACAACATCGCCTTCGAGGAATGGATGAAGCTCGACCTGGAATATCTCGACAACTGGTCGCTTTGGCTTGACGCCAAGATCCTCCTGAAGACCGTCCCCGTGGTCATCTTCGGCATAGGGGCCTACTAAAAAGACCTGTCCGTCCCGGAATCCGGCTGGAGAGAAGAACCGATGAAGGCAACACGATCGTTAGCGGCATCCGTCCTCCTGGTCGCGCTCTGGCTGTCCGTCGCTCCCCGCGCGGCCTTCGGCCAAGGCAGCACCTGGGCCGGAGTCGGGCTCGCCAGGATGGTCGAATCGGCCATGTGGAAGGCGGGGAGCCTGAGAGTGAATGCCGACTTGGAGATCAGGGACGCGGGTTACGACTCCGATATCTACTATGGCTTCGCCGGTTACTCCGTACCGGACGGCACGATCTCGACGAGCTTCCCTTTTCAATTGCTGTTCTCTCTCAGTAAAAAGATCGTCCTGGACGTGTTCGATATCCCGCGCTACGATTTCTACCTCAAGACCAAGAGCGAGCGGGCCTGGAACAATACGTTCCACGGACAGGTCCATTTCGCGCTCGCCAAGGTCTATCTCCGGCTGGGCGGAGGGTACGCGAACAATCGACAGCGCTTGAGCCAGGAGCTCTACGTCAACATCCGCGAGAAGACCAGCCGCCTCGACGCCTTCGCCCTCTGGCAGGCCTCGAAGGCCGCCTCGTTCGCGGTGGTGTTCGATCGGGTGAAATTCGACTACGGCAATGCGGAATTTGGCGGGATGGACCTCGCCGAAACGCTCAATCGCCGGGTGGATTCACTCGAATTCGTGACCTTTTTTCAGCCCGACCCCCGTTTCCGTTTTTTTGTCGACGGCCAGTACGGCGACTTCGTTTTCGACGCCGCTACCTCGCAATTCAAGAACACCCGGAGCTACGCCCTTTTCGGCGGCTTTGTGTCCATCATCCAGGAGGATTCGCCCAATCGGACGGGCCGGATCGTCGGCAGCGCGAGACTGGGCTATATGAAATTCGATGTCCGCGACGTCGGACAGACCGACGGCTCCGGTCTCGTCGGCGATGTCGATCTGACGGCCGGGATATTGAGATTGACGACCGCCAGGATTTTCTACTCCAAGGGATTTGAATTTTCCGTTTTTTCGGGAGCCACCTTTTTTGTCGATCAAAGCTACGGGATGGGGATCAGCCGCTCTTTTTCGAGGCGGACATCCCTGTCCTATGACCTGACGTTCGGGCAGAACTCCTATCCGAGATCGGCCACGGACGGGGACGGCTTCTCGGGCGTGCTCTATCGCTTCACGACCCACCGGATGAGCCTGAGCAAGACGCTGTCCCGCTACTTGAGGATCTCGCTGACCGGGACATTGGGTCGAAGAGTGACCGCGGAGACGGGCCAGGCCTGGAAGCGGTATCTGATCGGCGTGAGCCTGGACTTCGGCACACCCATAAACCCCATCTCGACCCCCATCGGAGGGCTCCTCAGGTCTTCCCCTGAATTCGGCAATTAGGTATGCTATAATAACGTGAGCAAAATGAAGGCTCGTTGTGATCGTGGAGAGGAGTGGGGTGGCCATGGGTAAGTTCTTCTGCGTTCTCGGCGCGGTACTCGTCCTTATCCTTCAACCCCTCACGGCCTCGATCAACCAGCAGGATCCGGCGCCGTTACAGGTCAAGGATTATCAGATCGGTCCGAATGACCTGCTGGAAATCACCGTTTTCGAGCTCCCCGAGCTCAATCAAACCGTTCGGGTATCGGAGGACGGCTCCATCACCCTGAGCTTGCTGGGCAAGGTCGAGGTCTCGAGATTGACGGCCCAAGAACTCGAAAAGAAGCTCGCCGCGCTCCTCGATCAACAATACACGAAAGGCGCCCACGTCACGGTTTTTATCAGAGAGTATCAAAAGGTCTCAGTCCTTGGAGCCGTCGGCCGGCCCGGATCGTATGAACTCATCGGCCCGGCAACCCTCCTCGAGGTCATCGCCCAGGCCGGAGGGCTGACGCCACTGGCCATGAAGGACATCTATGTCTACAGGCAAGGTAAGGACGGCCAGCAGACGCGGATGGTCATCAATATTGAAGCTCTGATGATCAGCGGGGAGCCGGGCTTGAATATCGAACTCCAGCCCAAGGATGTCGTGACCATCCCCATGGATCAGATGTTCAACGTTTTCGTCTACGGCGAAGTCCGGACTCCGGGGGTGGTGTCCTTCCTGGGCTCCCGGAAGATCACCCTTCTTCAGGCCATCGCCCAGGCCGGAGGGACAACGGAATGGGCCAAGAAAGCCAAGGTGGTCGTCAAACGGAAGGACAAGAAGACCGGCAAAGAGATCGTTTTGCACGTCAACTTGAGGAATATGCTCGCGAATAAGCAGGCTGATATCACTCTCGAAGAAGGGGATGTCGTGATCGTCCCCTGATCGCAGACTATCAGTAAGGGAAGTGTCCTATGTCGACAGAACTCGAGTCCGACCGTCATCGCGGGCTCTTATCCCAATTCCAGCATTATTGGCATATCCTCCTCAAATGGAAATGGGTCTCGTTCTTCTTCTTTATCACGGCCGTTCTCTCCGTTTTGCTCTACAGCTTCTTGGTCAGACCGGTTTATGAGGCCCGCGGCAGCGTCTGGATCGAGAACAATCCGAATATCCTTCCTTTTGAAGACGTTCAATCACCCGGCGCCGATTCCACCCTTCAGAGCAATGCGCGTCTTCTTCAGAGCCGGGCCTTGGCCGCCGATACGATCGAGAAGCTCAAGTTGTATGCGAACCCGGACTTCAAGAGGATCCCGGAGGGGACCGACACGTCCCGAATGCCGGAAGATCCCATTCGCAAGGAACGGCTCGTGCAGGCGTTTCTAGAGAATGTGACGGTCACGGCCAGCGACCGCACACAGCTCGTGGATGTCCAATACGCAAGTAGCGATCCCAAGCTCGCGGCCGATATCCTGAACGCCCTCTTCGATGGTTATATCAAGATGATCATCAAGAGGAAATACGCGGCGTCGGAACAGGCCTCGCAATTCCTCAACGAACAGGTCGAAGCGCTCCGGACCGATATCGAAGCCAAGGAGGCAGAGCTCAATCGCTACGGATCGGAGAAGGACATCATGCCTCTGACGGCCTTCGAGGCCCCGGCCGTATCCCGGATCGCCGAAGTCAATACGGCGCTGACCAACGCGACGATCGACAGGATCAACAAGTATAATGCTTACAACCAGTTGAAATCGGCCCCCCTGGGAGAAGTGCCGAACGCCCCGGAGACCAGCCTTATCCAACGCCTGCGCACCGAGTATATCACCCTGAATCGTCAGTACGTCACGCGCCTGGCGACGGTGAGGCCCGAGTTCCCGGCGATGCAGCGGCTGAAATCCGAGCTCGATGCAGCCAAAACGGCCCTCCAAAACGAAACGCAAAACCTCGTCCAGAACGCTTACAACGAGTATCAGGCGGCCCTCCAGACAGAACGATCGTTACAAGGGCTGTTGAATGCGAGAAAGACCGAAGCGTATCGGGCGAACAGCAATTCGGTCGTCTACAACAGCCTGCGGATCGAACTCGACAACAAGAAATCGCTTCTTGAGGCGATCCTGAGAAGGCAGAGCGAGACCGACGTCTCTTCTCGCCTGGAGGGTTTAGAGGCCCTGAACGTCTGGATCGTCGATAAGGCCGATTACCCGCTGAAGCCGTCGTTCCCGGACAAGATCAAGAACGCGATCCTGGGCCTCCTGGTAGGCCTCGCGGGGGGGATCGGACTGGCCTTGGGATTGGAATACCTCAATCATACGGTTAAAACGACAAAAGACGTCGCTAATTCCGTCTCGCTCCCGACATTGGGTCTCATCCCGGCCTTCGTCGCCGAAACCAAGACCAACGGGCCCATGGTGGAATTCTCGAGAATCTTGGCTATGTTCAAAGGGGAAGGCACGGTTCAAGAAACGCCGCCCGCGAGATCTGGAAGAAGGGCATCGGCCGGGACCTCCGGAGGGAGCAACCTGGATCGCAAAGGCCTGGAAAAGAAGTCCGGTTCTCCTCAGATCGAACTTATCGCCGCACGCGAATCCCAATCGATCCAAGCCGAGAGCTACCGATCCATCAGGACGACCCTCCTCGTTTCCTCGCCGCCCGGGAAGATCAAGACGATCCTGTTCACGAGCCCCCTGGCTAAAGAAGGCAAGTCCTCGACGATCTCGAATCTCGGGATCACCTTCGCGGAAGCCGGCAAACGGGTCGTGATCGTCGACGCGGACCTCCGCAAGCCGAAGCAGGCCAAGCTCTTCGACATCCCCAGCATCAGCGGGCCGGGACTCAGTCATTACCTCAGTACCGGCATCAACCCCGAGGATATCATACAGCACACATGCATCCCGAACCTCTCCCTGATCACCAGCGGCCCCCTGCCCGCCAATCCCATTGAACTCCTGTCATCCGAGAGAATGGACATGCTCGTGGCTTATCTGAAACGGAGCTATGATTTCGTGCTGTTGGATACACCTCCGATCCTGGCGGTCTCGGATACAATGGCCTTGGGTCCGATGGCCGATACGATCATCCTGGTCGCCCGAGGAGGCCAGACGCCGATTCCGGCGCTCCGGCAGGCTCGAGCGAAGCTCGATAGCCATAAGCTGAAATGCCTCGGCGTCATCTTGAACGGCGTCGACATGATCGACGAGGACGGGTATTACGCCCGCCAATATTATAGCTACACTAAGGCCGAATGAAACCCGGCCGGGCCGCGGACAGATCGCGAGACCTCGTATCCGAGGGGGCTATTCGAGCCATCCTTAATACTCTCTTCCCAAGATGTTGAATCCTGATCGGGGTCGATGTATCCTTGGGTCGTGGGCGGTCCGTTCGGCGGCTTTTCCCCGGGGAGGAGCCGCGTATCCAAGTTCTAAGAGGAGCAGGGATGACCCGGAGTATCCGTCCCGGCGATTATCGACCCAAGGTATTGCTCTTTGCCGCGGCCCTGTCCATCTTCGTCCTAGCCTGCACGAGGAAGGCGACGCCCCCCGAAGCCTCGCCCCCTGAGCTGACCAAGGCGTCGCGCGTCGACACGAACGGCTGGATCCGCGTCCACCTCGAGGGAACGCCGCGGGAGATCGGCTTCCAGCACGGCTGGCTCCTGGCGGAGGAGATCGACGACCTGCTCAAGGCGCTCGACGCCTTCCTGGCGGGCTCGACTAAGCGCGATTGGGCCTTTTTCCGCGCCTCGGCCGAGCGGATGTTCTGGCCGAAGCTCGAAGCCGAATACCGGGAGGAGATCGAGGGTATAACGGCGGGCTTGCGGACCCGGCTCCCCCGCTCCGCCTACGACCGCGTCGATATCACCGTCCTCAACGCCTGGATTGAGCTCGCCTGGTACTATGTCCCCTATCTCGACGAGCAGGCCAGGAAGGGAGCCGGCGACAATAAGGCCCCCGGCTACTGCAGCGCCTTCATCGCGACCGGGAGCTGGACCGAGGGCGGCGAGATCGTCGTCGGCCACAACAACTGGGTCGACTACATCATCGGCGCCCGCTGGAACGTCGTCGCGGACATCGTCCCGGCAACGGGGCATCGCATCCTCATGGATTGCCTGCCGGGGGCCATCCACAGCGGCGACGATTTCGTGGTGAACGGGGCCGGCCTCGTCTATACCGAGACGACCATGGGGGCCTTCAAGGGCTTCCGCGAGGAGGGCACGCCCGAGTTCATGAGGGCCAGGAAGGCCGCCCAGTACGCGGCGTCGATCGACGACTTCGTCCGCATCATGGGCCAGGACAACAACGGCGCCTACGCCAACGACTGGCTCATCGGCGACACCAAGACGGGCGAGATCGCCAAGTTCGAGCTGGGACTGAAGAACCAGCGCCTTTGGCGGACGACGGACGGCTATTTCGTGGGCTCGAACTTTCCCGGCGACGAGAAGGTCATCGCCGAGGAGACGACCTTCGATCCCGCGAACACGGGCCAATCCGTGCTCGTTCGCAAGGCCCGCTGGGAGCAGCTGATGGCCGAGTACAAGGGCTATATCGACGTCGAGGACGGCAAGCTCTTCGAAGCCGACCACGTCGACCTGGCGACCGGGAAGTCGGGCTCGAACAGCAACGTGCTGTGCGGGCATGTCGACGAGGACCCCAAAGGGACGCCCGAGTTCGGCTGGGCCCCGTTCACTCCGGCCGGATCGGTCCAGGGAAAAGTGACGTCGAGCGCGCTCGCGAAAGAGATGAAGATGTGGGCCCACATGGGCCATCCCTGCGGGCGTGACTTCGTGGCCAAGGAGTTTCTGGAGAAGCACCCCGAATTCGCTTGGCAGAGGCCCTATCTCAAGGACCTCGAGGCCCAGCCGTGGACTCTGTTCGAGGCCGATCGATGAACTCAGGACGCGCGTGAACCTCACCGAATTCGTCGCCCAGATCCGCTGGCGGCCCGGCATCGGGGATCCCAGTCTGTTCGGTTGGCTGACGGTCGTGGCTTATGCGCTCGCCGCAGCCTTATGTTTCATCACCGCCCGCCGGGGCCTGGCGGCCGACGATTCCGCGGCGGGCCGGCGCCGATATCGGGTTTTGCTGGGCATCGCCGTTCTCATGCTCATCCTGTGCGTCAACAAACA
>JBFYNT010000085.1:0-13309 GCA_041304225.1 Candidatus Aminicenantota bacterium | reverse complement strand
CGGCCACCCTGGCCAACCTCGTCAAGGTGCCCTGGGTCCAATCCGTGGCCGCCCAGTTCGGGATGGGCATGCCCCTCTACAACGTCGTCTATATCGCGGCCATCGTCTTCTTCACCTACTTCTACATCTCGATCATCTTCAATCCCGTCGACGTGGCCGACAACCTGCGCAAGTACGGCGGCTTCATCCCGGGCATCCGGCCGGGCAAGACCACGTCCGACTACATCGACGACGTCCTCAGCCGGATCACCCTGGCCGGCGCCCTCTACCTGGCGGCCGTGGCCATCCTGCCCGAGTTCCTGATCACCGGCCTCAAGGTCCAGGGCCTGCCCTGGATCGGCCCCTGGCTGGAGGCCAACCTGCCCCGGTTCATGACCGAGGGCCTGGGCATCAACTTCATGTTCGGCGGCACCTCCATCCTCATCGTCGTCGGCGTGGCCATGGACACCATGCAGCAGATCGAAGCCCAGCTGGTCATGCGCCATTACGACGGCTTCATGCGCCGCAGCCGCATCCGCGGGAGGCGCGGATGAGGATCATCCTCCTGGGCGCTCCCGGAAGCGGGAAGGGGACCGTGGCCGAAGCTCTGCGCGCGGCCTACGGGTTCCCCAAGATCTCCACCGGGGATCTGCTTCGGGAAGCCGTCCGGGAGAAGACCCCGCTCGGCCTGGTCGCCGCGTCCCAAATGGGCAAAGGCGCTCTGGTCGACGACGTCACCGTTCTGGCCCTGCTCCGCGAGCGGCTGGCCCGCGACGACTGCCGCGAGGGCTACGTCCTCGACGGCTTCCCCCGGAACGAGGCCCAGGCCGACAGCTTGGACGCCCTCCTCCCGGCCGGGCCGGAGATCGTCTTCGACCTCCGGGTCTCCGAGGCCGTCGTCCTCGATCGGCTGTCCCACCGGCGGACCTGCCCCCGGTGCGAGGCCATCTATCACCTGGTGAACAAGCCGCCCCGGACCGCGGGCGTCTGCGACGTTTGCGGCGCCGCCCTCGTCCAGAGGGCCGACGACGCGCCCGATGTCATACGCAAGCGGCTCATGACCCACCACGCCAAGACAGAGCCCCTGGTCGCCCGCTACGAGGCCAGGGGCGTCCTGCACCGGATCGACGCCGACGGGGCGGCCGGAACGGTGATCGACGAGGTCCGCCGGGTCCTGGACACCGCCCTCGGGCGCCCGGACGAGGCGGGGAAGTGACCATGATCACATTCAAGTCCGCGACCGAGCTCGAGGCCATGCGCCAGAGCAGCCGCATCGTCGCGGCCGTCCTGGGCGAGCTCGAGCCTCTCATCCGGCCCGGCATCCGGACGCGCGACCTCGACCTCTACGCCGAGAAGCGGACCCGCGAGCTCGGCGCCGTGCCGGCCTTCAAGGGCTACCGCGGCTACCCGGCCTCGGTCTGCATCTCGGTCAACGAGGAGGTCATCCACGGGATCCCCTCCGGCCGCATCCTCCAGGACGGGGACATCGTCAGCCTGGACTTCGGCGTCCTCTATGAGGGCTTCTACAGCGATTCGGCGCTGACCGCTCCGGCCGGCCGGGCCCTGCCCGATGCCCTGCGGCTCATCGCCGCGGCCGAGCGGTCCTTCTACAAGGGCCTGGAACAGATGAAGGAGGGCAACCGCCTGTCCGACGTCTCCGCCGCCATCCAGCAATCGGTCGAGAGCGAGGGCTACTCGGTCATCCGGCAGTTCGTCGGCCACGGCATCGGCCGGGCGCTCCACGAGGAGCCCCAGGTGCCCAACTTCGGGGCGCCGGGCCGCGGCCCCAAGATCAAGCCGGGGATGACCCTGGCCATCGAGCCGATGATCGCCGCCGGCGGGCCCGATGTCGAGATCCTCGAGGACGGCTGGACGGCCGTCACCCGGGACCGCCGCCTGGCCGCCCATTACGAGCACACCGTGGCCATGACGGAGAACGGCCCGGAGGTCCTCAGCGCCCGGACGGCGGGCGCCGCCCGGCCGGGGGCCGGGACGGCTAAGGAGGTCCCCCATGCCTAGACAGGACATGTTCGAGGCCGAGGGCGTCGTGCTGGAGACCCTGCCCAACGCCATGTTCCGGGTCGAGCTCTCCAACAAGCACATCATCCTGGCCCATATCTCCGGCAAGATGCGCAAGCACTTCATCCGCATCCTGCCCGGCGACCGGGTCCTGCTGGAGCTTTCGCCCTACGACCTGACCAAGGGACGGATCACCTATCGATTCAAATAAAAGGACGGGACGATGAAAGTCAAAGCATCCGTGAAGAAGATCTGCCGGAACTGCAAGATCGTCCGGCGCAAGGGCGTGGTGCGGGTCATCTGCTCCAACCCGAAGCATAAACAAAAACAGGGATAAGCGAGGCATCCATGGCACGAATCGCAGGCATCACGCTCCCCCCCGACAAGCGGATCGAGGTCGGCCTGACCTACATCTACGGCATCGGCCGGTCCAAGGGCCGCAAGATCCTCGACGAGGCCAAGATCGACCGGAACAAGAAGGTCAAGGCCCTGTCCGAGGACGAGGTCAACAAGATCCGCCAGATCATCGAGAAACGGGAGAAGATCGAAGGCGATCTCCGCAAGGAGGTCACCATGAACATCAAGAGGCTGGTGGACATCGGCTGTTACCGGGGCCTCCGGCACAAGAAGAAACTGCCGGTCCGCGGCCAGCGGACCAAGACCAACGCCCGGACCCGCAAAGGCTCCAAAGGCCAGCGGATCAAGAAGCTCAAAGAGACGAAAGCGTAAGGAGAGCCAGCGCACATGCCGCCTAAAACCGCCGCCAAAAAGAAGAAAGCCCGCAAGGAGATCGGATTCGGGGTGGCCCACATCCAGTCCACCTTCAACAATACGATCATCACCATCACCGACCACGTCGGCGCGACCGTCGTCTGGGCCAGCGCCGGGACCTCCGGCTTCAAGGGCGCCCGCAAGGGCACGCCTTTTGCCGCCCAGCTGGCGGCCAAGGACGCCGCGACCAAGGCCCGGGAGTTCGGCGTCCGCTACGTCGACGTGCGGCTCAAGGGCCCCGGCGCGGGACGGGAATCGTCCATCCGCGCCATGCAGGCCGCTGGCATCGAGATCAAGTCCATCAAGGACGTGACGCCGATCCCGCACAACGGCTGCCGCGTCCGCCGCCGCCGGCGGGTCTGAGGAGGGGAGGAGAGCACCATGGCGAAATACCAAGGAGCCGACTGCCGGCTGTGCCGGGTCGAGAAGAACAAGCTCTATTTCAAGGGCCACAAGTGCCTGACCGACAAGTGCCCTCTCGAACGGAGGGCCTACGCGCCGGGCCAGCACGGCCGGTCGCGCAAGCGCGTGCTCGGCTACGCCATCCAGCTTCGCGAGAAGCAGAAGCTGAAAAGGTTCTACGGCATGTCCGAGGAGCAGTTCCACTTCTTCTTCGAGCGGGCCGAGCGCCAGAAGGGCGTCACCGGCGAGAACCTGCTGACCATGCTGGAGCGCCGGATGGACAACGTCGTCTACCTGATGGGCTTCTCCCTGTCCCGGGGCCACGCCCGCCAGCTCATCGGCCACGGGCACTTCCGGGTCAACGAGCGCAAGGCCGACATCGCCTCCGCGCTGGTCAAGCCGGGCGACGTCGTCGCCTTCCGCCCCCGCTCGGCCAAGAGCGAGGACATCCAGGCCGTGGTCGCCTCGAACCGGTCCAAGACCGTTCCGGGCTGGCTCGAGGTCGATTGGGACAACCTGAAGGGCCGGGTCCTGGCGCTGCCCACGCGCGCGGACGTCACCCTGCCCGTCGAGGAACACCTGGTCGTCGAGCTGTACTCCAAGTAAGCGGAGGGAGAGCCATGACAGAAACGAATTTCCAGAGACCCAAATATCTGGAGTGTGATTTCGAGACCCTGACGGGGCAGTACGGCCGCTTCCAGGCCCAGCCGTTCGAGCGGGGCTACGGGGTGACCGTCGGCAACGCCCTGCGGCGGATCCTGCTGTCCTCGATCACCGGGGCGGCCATCACCTCCGTCCGCATCCACGGCGTCCTGCACGAGTTCTCGACCATCCCCGGCGTCGTCGAGGACGTCACCGACATCATCCTCAACCTCAAGAGCATCCCCCTGAAGCTCCAGGGCGACGAGACCCGGCGGATGACCATCAAGAAGACGGGTCCGGCCACGGTCACGGCGGCCGACATCGCCGCCGACGCCGAGATCGAGATCCTCGACCAGGACGTCGTCATCGCCTCTCTCGACACCGACGGAACGCTCGAGGTCGAGATGGTCGTCAAAAACGGCCGCGGCTACGTCCCGGCCGACCAGAACTTCGACGAGGACCAGAGCCTCGACTACATCCCGCTCGACTCCTCGCACTCGCCCGTCCTCAAGGTCAACTACAAGGTCGAGCCGGCCCGCGTCGGCAAGCGCATCGATTACGAGGGCCTGACCCTGGAGATCTGGACGACCGGGGCCCTGCGGCCCATGGACGCCCTGTCGCAAGCGGCCAAGATCATGCGCGACCACCTGGGCATCTTCCTCAGTGTCGTCGACGAGCCGCTCGAGCACGAGGCCGCGCCGTCGAAGAAGGAGATCCCCTATCTCGGCCAGGCCGACATCCTGGCCAAGACCATCGACCACCTGGAGCTGTCGGTCCGCTCCAACAATTGCCTCCGCTCGGCCGGCATCGAGCGGATCTACGACCTCGTCCAGAAGACCGAGGACGAGCTGCTCAAGACCAAGAACTTCGGCCGCAAGTCCCTGGCGGAGATCAAGGAGACGCTGGCCAATCTGAACCTCGGGCTGAACATCGAGCTCCACCCCCGGCTCATCGAGAGGATCCAGGCGGACATCAAGACCGGCACGCCCGAGAAGGAGACGGAAGCATGAGGCATCAGGTCAAGAAGGGAATGCTCGGCCGGAACACGGCCCACCGCAGGGCGCTCATGCGCAACCTCGTCACCTCCTTCCTCGAGAAGGAGCGGGTGCGGACGACCCTGGCCAAGGCCCGGTCGGCCCGGCCCGTGGCCGAGAAGATGATCACGCTGGCGAAGAGAGGGACGCTCCACACCCGCCGGCAGGCCCTGGCCTACCTGACCAAGGAGTCGGCGGTCCAGAAGCTGTTCGACGACCTCGGGCCGCGATTCAAGGAGCGCCAGGGCGGCTACACCCGGATCGTCAAGCTCGACACCCGCGCGGGCGACGGCGCCTCCATGGCCATGCTCGAGCTCGTCGGCACCGAGTTCAAGGCCAAGGTCAAGAAGAAAAAGGACGCCAAGAAGCCCGCGCCCGCCGCCAAGTAATTCGCTGAGATCGGAAGGGCCTCGCTCCCGCGAGGCCTTTTTTTTTTACTTATTGGGGCCGCCGCGCGGCCTGGTAGATGCCCTGCCAGTAGGCCTCGCGCAGGTCGTCGATGCGGACCACGGGGCGCTCGTGGACGGTCGCGTTGATAAAGAGGCCGCCCTCGATCATCATGCCGACGTGGCTGATCCGGTCGACGGACCGTCCGAAGAAGATGAGATCGCCCGGCTTCTCCTGGCCCTTCGGCACCTCGGCGAGTCCGCTCTTCGTCATCTGGATATCGGCGTCGCGGAGGATGGGGACCCCGCTCATCTTGTAGACGAGCTGGACGAAGCCCGAGCAGTCGAGGCCGAGCGGGGAAGTGCCGCCCCAGGTGTAGGGGAGGCCGAGAAAGCGCTTGGCCAGGGCGATCGCGTCCTCGACGGAGCGGCGCGGCCAGGTCCAGGGGGCTTCGCGCAGGTCGCCGTCGCCCCTTTGGACGAAGGCCCGGTGGCCGCAGGGCAGGACGACCTCGAGCCAGCGCTCGCTCTTTTCGGCCACGACCTCGAGCGCGGCGCTGATGGGGGCCACCTTGAGCGGCTTGTGCTCCGTGACGTCGGCCTCGCGGTAGGTGTTGGCTAAGAGCGAGGAGACGACGAAAACCTTGCCCGACGAGGCGTATGGCCTGCCCCCCGGCTCGAGGCCGCGCAGGGACTTGGCGGCGACCCAGCCCTCGTAGGTGTCGGGGGTGGCGATCCGGACCCAGTCCTCTCCGGCCGGGTTCGTCTCCCTCTTCAGGACCTTGACGGTGTCGCCGAGCAGGGCCTGGCTGACGACGTCGGTGTCGGCGGACGGGCCGCTGTGCATGTTCTCGACGGTGCTGAGCACGACGGCGGCGCCCGGGGCGCCGGCCTGGGGGGCGGCGCAGGCGAGAACGGGGGAGAGGACGACGAGCATCGCGGCGATCAGGGCCTTGGCCATCGGGAGACCTCCTGGGAAGGATCCAAGTTCCTATGATAGCGGGGAAGGGCGGGGGAGACAATCCCCTTTTTCTCCGGAGGGCATTGGCGATATAATGCGGCCAGAGGTGCCCCCATGGAACGCAAGGAATTCCTGAAGCTCGCGGGCGCGGCGGCGGCCGGCTCGCTCCTCGCCCGGTGTTCGAGGACCCCGGAGGCCTGGGACGGCGCGTCCGGCGACACCCGGGTGTCGGTCAAGATCTTCGAGCTCAAGCTCCGGCAGGCCTGGGGCCTGTCGCGGGGGACGTGGACGACCCGGCGCAACGCCTTCGTCCGGGTCGAGCGCGACGGCGTCGTCGGCCTGGGCGAAGCGGCCCCCATCGCCCGCTACAGCGAGACCGCGGAGTCGGCGGCGGCCTTTATCGAGAAGGCCCGGCCGGTCCTCGACCGGGACCTCCGGGAGTACGCCCTCCGCTTCGGCGAGATCGAGGCCCTCGGTCCGGGGGAGCACGCGGCCAAGGCCGCCCTGGACATGGCCGTCCTCGACTGGGTCGGCCGCAAGCTCGGCGAGCCCGTCTGGCGGCTTCTCGGCCTGGGCCGCGACAAGGTCATGACCACGACCTATTCCATCGGCATCGACGAGGTGCCGGTGATGCAGCAGAAGCTCCGCGAGGCCCCCGATTTCGGCGTCTACAAGATCAAGGTCGGGACGCCCGACGACCGGAAGATCATCGAGGGCATCCGGGCCGTCACCGGCAAGCCCCTGATCACCGACGCCAACGAGGGCTGGAAAACCAAGGAAGAGGCCCTGGAGATGATCGACTGGATGGCGGGCCAGGGCGTCGAGCTGGTGGAGCAGCCCTTGCCCGCCGACCGGCTGGAGGACCAGGGCTGGCTCAAGGAGCGGGTCAAGATCCCGATCTTCGCCGACGAGTGCCTCATCCGGCCCTCCGACCTGCCCCGGATCGCGCCGTACTTCCACGGCGTCAACGTCAAGGTCATGAAGTGCGGCGGCCTCCAGGAGGCCGTGCGTCTGGCCGGCATGGCCCGGGCCCTGGACTTGAAGCTGATGATCGGTTGCATGATCGAGAGCTCGCTCGGCATCTCGGCCGCCGCGGCGGTCGCGCAGCTGTTCGATCGGGCCGACCTCGACGGCAACCTGCTCGTCTCGAACGACCCGTTCCGGGGCGTCAAGACCGAGAAGGACCGCCTGGTCCTCGGGGACAGGCCGGGGCTCGGGGTCGAGGGCGACCTGTTCTAAACGGCCGCCTCTACTTGTCGGAGACGATCCGGCCGTACTCGCTCGAGCGCCCGAGCCGCGAGAAGTGCTCGTAGACGAGCCGCGAGATCGCGGCGATGGCCGGGTTGCCGTCGCCGTCCCGCTTCAGGTACGTCGCCATGACGCAAAGGATGTAAGGCCGGCCGGAGAGCATGACGATCCCCGAATCGCACCGGACCGCCTCGAGCTCGCCGGGCTTCTCGGCCACTTCGACATCTTCGGGCACGCCCGACCGCAGGGGGCTGTCCTTGGGGATGGCCAGCATGTCCAGGAGGCCCTTGCGATAGGGGTCCTTGAGGACCTCGCCCTTCCAGATCCTCTCGAGCAGGGTCATCATCTCCAGGGGCGTGGAGACGTTCTCCCGGCCCTCGCCGGCGGCCTTGAGGTCCATCATCTTCCGCCGCAGCCGGGTCTTGCCGAGCCCCAGGGCGTCCAGGCGCCGGTTCACGGCCTCCATCCCGACCTTCTCGATGATCAGGTTCGTGGCCGTGTTGTCCGACAGGACGACCATCAGGACGGCCGTGTCGCGGACCGACAGCTTCAGGGAGGGCCGGCCGAGGTGATAGAGCACGCCCGAGCCGGCGACCTTGTTGCTCTCGTCGACGGTCAGGAACCCGTCGAGGTCGAGCCGCCCCTCCTCGGCCTGCTTGAACATCTCGAACAGGACGGCGATCTTGATCGAGCTGGCCTGAGGGAAGACCTCGCGCTCGTTGATGAGCACGGTCTTGCCGGTCTTGAGGTCCTTCAGGGCCAGTCCCAGGACGCCGTCGAGCCCGGCTTCGATCCCCCGGACGCCGGCTTGGAGCTTGGCGTCGAGCAGCGCCGGGAAGCGGCTTTGGGCGGCGGCGGGCAGGGCCGCGGCGACCGCCAGGAAGAAGATCGCGATGGCCGGGGACATCTTGCGCATGGGTCCTCCTGTGCGTTTTCGTCCACATTAGCCCAACGGCCGAGGGGAAGTCAAACGGGGCCGGCGCCGCGGGGCCGGTCAGGAGGTCTTGCCGACCTGGATGACCAGCTTCTGGCCGACGAACAGGATGTCCGAGGCCAGGGAGTTGGCGGCCTTGATGGCCTCGACGGTCGTCCGGTGGGCCTTGGCGATCTGGAAGAGGTTGTCGCCATTGCGCACGGTGTAGGTGACGGTCTCGCCCGGCTGGGCGGTCGTCACCGCCGCGGCCGGCGGCGCCTCGACCCCGCCGCGCGAGGGGACTCGGAGGACCTGGCCGACCCGGATGAGGTTCGACCGGAGCCCGTTCAGGCGCTTGACGGCGTCGACCGAGGTCCGGTAGCGGCGGGCGATAGCGCCCAGAGTGTCGCCCGGCCGGACGGTATGCCGGTCGGTGACGACATCGGGCGGGATGTACTGGGGCAGGGAGGCGATGCAGGCCAGGCAGCGGTCGCCGTAGCCCGCGGGGACGCGGAGGTCGTACGCGTAATTGGGGGTCGAATCGTGCCGCAGCTCGGAGTTCAAGGCGACCAGGACGGCCGGATCGAGCCCGAGGTTCTGGGACAGAGTGGCCAGCTTGACGGCGGCGTTGACCTTGACGGTGTCGAACACGACCGGCGGGTCGGGCGCGGGCAGCTCGAAGCCGTACTTGGCCGGGTCGCCGACGATGAGCAGCGTGGCGATGAACCGGGGCACGTGCCGGGCCGTTTCGAAAGGCAGGTTGGCGAAGATGTCCCAGAAGCTGTCGAAGTAGTCGACCTTTTGGGCCCGGATGACGCGCTGGACGGCCGCCTCGCCGCAGTTGTAGGCGGCGATGGCCGTCGTCCAATCGCCGAACATGTCGTGGAGCTCGATCATGTACTGGATGGCCGCCCGGGTGGCCTTGAGGGGGTCCATGCGCTCGTCGACGTACTTGTCCTGCTTGAGGCCGTAGCGGTAGCCGGTCGAACGGATGAACTGCCACATGCCCAGGGCCCGGGCCCGGGACAAGGCCCGCGGCTTGAAGGAGCTCTCGATGATCGGGATCCAGGCCAGCTGTTCGGGCAGGCCTTCCTTGCGGAGCTCGGCCAGGATCATGTCTATGTACTGGCCCGAGCGCCGGTAGGACTCCTCGAAGGCCCTCCGCTCCACGGTCTGGAAGGACTTGACCTCCCGGGCCACCCACTGGTTCTCGACCAGGGGGATGGAGCCGTTGACCGAGGAGGCCAGGGTCGTCCGGGAGCCCGAGATCTTCTGGACGCGTTGGGCGATGAGGAGGCGGAGATCGTGCTTCTCCTGGAGGAGAGGCGAGTCGGTCGGGAGGGACATCCGAAGGAGCAGGCCGTAAGCCTCGTCGAGCTTGGCCAGCGCCCCGTCCATGTCCTCCCGTCCCAGGGCGTCCTGGGCTTCTTCGTAAGCCGCGAAGGCGTCTTCCAGGAGGGCCGCCGGGTCCTTGGTGACGCCTTCGGATCCGGCGGGCGGAGCCTGAAGCTCCTGCGCCGCCGGCTGGCTGACCGGCTGGTCCTCCGCCTTTTTCGCGACGACCGGCGGGGCGGCCTGAGGCTCCGCCGCGGCGGTCGGGGCGGCGGGGACGGGCTTGGGCGTCGTCTTGGCCGCTTTGGAAGCCGGGGAACACGCGGCCAGGAGAAGGACCAGGGGGAGAAGGGGGAGGATCAGGGACGGGCGGCGTTCAAACTTCATTGTTGGAACATTTTATACCACAGCGGGCGCGGACCGTCAACGGACGAACGGTTAAATACCCCTTAAAGGGGTCTTTGGCTAAACGTGCCTTTGGTGCCAGGCCCAGGCCGTCTCGATGATCGTCTCGAGAGAGGACAGGCGGGGCGACCACCCGAGGACCTGTTCCGCCTTGGCCTTGGAGGCCAGAAGAACCGCCACGTCGCCCTGGCGCCTCGGAGCGGTCTCGTAAGGGATAGGGCGTCCGGTGATCTTCTCGGCCGTCCGGATGACCTCGAGGACCGAATGGCCCCGCTCGGTGCCCAGGTTGACGGTGTCGCCCGCCCCGCCCGCGAGCAGCTTCTTCAGGGCCAGGACGTGGGCGGCGGCCAGGTCGGTGACGTGGATGTAATCCCGGACGGCGGTGCCGTCGGGGGTGGAAAAATCCGTCCCGAAAACCGAGAGCCGGGGCTTCCTGCCCAGGACGGCCAAAAGGACGTTGGGCACGAGGTGCGTCTCCGGATCGTGGCACTCGCCCGAGGTCCCTGAGGGATCGGCCCCCGCCGCGTTGAAGTAGCGGAGCGAGATGGAGCGCAGTCCGTGGGCCCTCTCGTAATCCCGGAGGATGTCCTCGACCATGAGCTTGGCCCGGCCGTAGGGATTGGCCGGCCGGGTCGGGTGGGTCTCGGGGATGGGCGTTTCGAGGGGTTCGCCGTAGACCGCCGCCGTCGAAGAGAAGATGAGGCAGGGGGCGCCGGCCTCGAGCATGGCGTCGAGGAGGTTGAGGCTCGTGGTCAGGTTGTGGGTGTAGTATCTCCGGGGATCGGCGAAGGACTCGCCGACCTGGATGAGGGAGGCGAAGTGGAGGACGGCCCCGATCCGGCGCTCTCGGAAAACCCGCCGCAGGGCCTCCCGGTCGAGGAGGTCGGCCCGCACGAGCGGCGTGTCGCCGACGAGGTCGGCCCGGCCGCTCGAGAGGTTGTCGAGGACGAGGACGTCGAAGCCCTCCCGGCGGAGCTCCCGGACGGCGTGCGAGCCGATGTAGCCGGCGCCGCCGGCGACGAGGACGGTCATGGGGCGCTCCTTTCGAGCAGCCGGCGGGCCTTTTCGAGCCCCTGGGCCTTGGTCTCGAAGCCGTTGTCCAGCTGGGCCTTGTACAGCTTGGCCAGGATCTTGCCCATCCCGGGCCCCGGAGGGACGCCCAGCTTGATGAGGTCCCGGCCCATGACCAGGGGTTTTATGGTCTCGCGGTTGATCCGGAGCTCCTCGAACTTCGCGAACAGCCAGCGGGCCGTCCGGTCGAGGCCGCGGACGAGGCGGGCGCCGCGCCCGGCCCGGTCGGCGGCGTCGAGCAGGACCAGGAGCTCGATCTCGCCCTGGACGTCGGCCGCCAGGCGGTTGAAGGCCTTCTTGGTCACCGAGGCCCGGTTCGTCCAGAGCTCGCCGGCCCGGTGGTGGTTCCGGATGAGCAGGGGGACAAGGCGCCCGATGGGAACGCCCGCCCAGGTCTGGACCTTGAACCGGGCCAGGACCCGGCGGGCGGCCCGCTCGCTCTGGATGTCGTGCCCGAGCGAGGTCACGGCCATGCGGCCGCGCTTGTAGTCCCAGCGGGTCGTCGAGACCTTGCCCAGGTCGTGGTAAAGGGCGGCCAGGACGAGGGCCAGCTTCCTCGGCTCGGCGAGGTCCGAAAGGGCCGCCAGCCTGGCGGCTTGATCGACGGCGAGCTTGGTGTGGGCCCAGACGGTGTGGTGGCCGTACTCGTCCGTCTCGGGATGGAAGACCGAATCCTGGATGACCAGGGCCAGGGCCTGGATCTCGGGGAACCATTGCTCGAGGACGCCGAGACGGAACATTTCCTCCAGGCCGGCCGAGGGCCGGGGCGAGCGGAGCAGGACCTTGAACATCTCGTCGTTGACCCGCTCGAGACTGAGGCCGGAGAGGTCGACCGACCGGGCCAGCGGGTAGATGCACGGATCGACCTTGAAGCCCAGGACGGAGGCGAAGCGGGCCACCCGGACGACCCGCAGGGGATCCTCCGGGAAGGCGGCCGGATCGGTCAGGCGGATCCTTTTCGCCAGCGTGTCCTTGCGGCCCTCGAAGGGGTCGATGAGCAGCCCGTCCGCGAGCCGGAGGGCCATGCTGTTGGTCCGGAAATCGCGCCGCTCGAGGTCCTTCTCGACGGGCAGGTCGGGGTCGGCGGCGACCAGGATGTCCTTGTGACCGCGGACCCCGGCGGCCCCCGCCCGGTCGGTCCGCGGCAGGGCGACGTCGTAGGTCCGGCCCTTGACCGTGAACTTGATGATGCCGAAGCTCTTGCCGACGAGGTCGACCCGGCCGTGTTTCGCGAGCCGGCGGACGATCGTGTCGAGATCGTGGCGGGCCACGAGGAGGTCGACGTCGGGGGAGGGGCTGCCGAGGACGAGGTCGCGGACGAAGCCGCCGACCGCGTAGACGTCCCCGCCGAAGAGCCGGACGAAGAGCTTCCGGTCGGCGAAGTCGAACGCGATCCTGGCCATGGGCCCCTTATTCTATCAGGTTTCTAGCGGACGGCGAACTTCTCCAGGACCTCCTTGACGGCGTCCTTGTGGGCCATGAACATCAGGGCCTTGAGACGGAGATAATCGGTATGGTAGAAGAAATAGCCCTTGGCCTGGCCCCAATAGGCGTTCTCCCAGGAGTCTTTGATGAGGAACCAGTTGCCCTTGGCCGATTCGAGATAGCCGACGCAGTGGACGGCGTGGTCGTCCGTGGTCGCGCCGCTCGTGAACCGGTATTCGCGGCTCGAAGGATCGATGTAGCTCGCCGGGATGTCGAAGGTGGGCACCACGGCCACGTCGCTCAGGCCGAGGTACCCGGGCTCGGAGAAATCGACGGCCAGGGTGGCGGTGTAGCCTTTGCGCAGGGCCCGGAGGAAGGCCAGCGAGAACTCGTGGAGCGGCAGGTTGTGGAAATCGGCGCTATGCCACCAATTGTCCGGCACCTTGAACTCGCCCTTTGTATAGAGGGGCAGGTACAGGAAGCTGACGAAGGCGACGTAGTCGTCCGGGTCGATCCCCAGCTCGGCCAGGTACTGGAGCGGCGTGAGCGACCGGCCGTCGACCGCGATCCGCTCGGGCGGACGGCCCAGGTGCCGGTCGAGTATGGCCCGGACGCCGAGGAGGGCCCTGGACTCGTCCCACTCGCCGCGGGCGGCCAGTCCGGAGAGGTAGTCTCTGAACTCCCGGAAGAGCGCGCCGTGGTCGTGGGCGGTCCGGCCGTC
>JBFYNT010000084.1:0-2995 GCA_041304225.1 Candidatus Aminicenantota bacterium | reverse complement strand
ACGATGCGGCCGCCGACGATGATGGCCACGCGGTCGCAGATCATCTCGATGTCCTGGAGGATGTGCGAGGTGAAGAAGACGGTCTTGCCCTCGTCCTTGAAGCGGACGATGATGTCGCGGATCTCCTTGCGGCCGAGGGGGTCCATCCCGCCGAGGGGCTCGTCGAGGATGACGAGCCTGGGGTCGTTGACGAGCGCCTGGGCCAGGCCGGCCCGCTGGAGCATGCCCCGGGAGTACTTCCGCAGCGGAAGGTCCGCGGCCCGCTCGAGCCCGACGAGCTTGAGGAGGCGGCCGATGCGCTCCTCCTTCACGCGCCGCTCGAGCCCGAAGAGGTCGGCCGTGAAGGCCAGGAACTCCCGGGCGGAGAGGTAGTCGTAGAAGTAGGGGTTCTCGGGGAGGAAGCCGAGTGGCTCGCGGGAGCGGGGCGAGAGGTGGGAGCGGCCGAAGATCTCGACCGACCCGGCGTCGGGGCGGATGAGGCCGAGCAGGCACTTGATGGTCGTCGTCTTGCCGGCGCCGTTGGGCCCCAGGTAGCCGAAGATCTCCCCCTCGCGGACGGCCAGGGTGATGCCCTTGAGGACCGGCCGGGGCTTGGGGATGAATCCGAGACGGAACGTCTTCTGCAGGTCCCGGATACGGATCGCGTCGGCCATCGTTCCCTATTGTAAGGAGGATCGCCCCAATGTCAACCGCGCCCCCGCCTCAGGCCAGGCCGCGGATGCGGCGGGCGTTCTCCAGGAGCCTGTCCTGGGTGAAGACGTGCTCGCGGGTCAGGGCCAGGTGGAGCTTGAGCTGGGCCCGGACCTCCTCCGGCAGACCGAGCCCCAGGAGGGACTCGTACAGACCGGCGATGCCGCGCTCGAGGCCGGGGAGCGTCTCGAGCGCCGAGAGCCGGTCCGTCCCCGGGTACTCCGTCGGCATGGGCCGCGCGCTTCGCTCGACGCCCGCCCCGTCGACCGAGGCGTTCTCGATGGCGATGACGTCGCCGAGCTTGACCAGGATGCCGGCCAGCTTGTCCCAGTGGCGCATGTGATTGACGGAGTTCTTGAACAGGCGCTGGCCGAGGTCCTGGTGCTCGCTGAACATGATGACGTAGCGCAGGTAGCGGTGGGTCGCCTCGTTCTCGGCCCGGCAGAGGGCGTGGAGCAGCTTCAGGTCCTCGCGGCGGTCGCGGTCGGGGTGGGGGCGGAAGACCTCGGCCCCGGCCTCCCCCGAGGACTCGATGGCCGCGATCATGGCCGCGAACTGCGCGGAATGGCGGACCTCGTCGTAGGAGATGTTCCAGATCATGTTCTCGATCTTGGGGAAGGCGCCGGGCTCGACCTCGGCGGACCGGTAGAGGGCGGTGACCTCGTCCTCGGTCCTCTTGTCCTCCCTGAGGTTGTCGACGATCCGGGGGAAGCGGACGATCTCGTCGGTCTCGAAGCCCGGCTCGACGCCCATCTGGGTCAGGATGGTGCCCAGCTGGAGGGCGTGGTACATCTCGTCGATGCCGATCTGGATCGTCTGGGCCCGGGCGTCCGTCCTCTGCTGCAGGAAGGGGTCGTCGTAGAGGAACTTGCCCTTGGGCATGGAATAGGCGTGGACGACGTACTCGAAGCTGACGGCCCACTCGTGCCGCAGGGCGGCGGCGAGGAGCCGGGCGGCGTCGTCCGCGGTCTTGACGGTCTTGATCATGTCCATGGAACCCTCCTGGCGTTCGGCCCGAGGGGCCATTATATCCGTTGGCCCGCTGAAAAAAAAGGTTCTTCTCCCGATTTCGGGAAGTCCCTCTCTGCGGCTTCGGTCGGGAATCGCCTCTAGCTCCATCCGACCGAAGCGAACGAAGCGAGCGGAGGGCAGAAATCTGCCGGAGCATAAACGGAGGCGGATTTCTGCGAAATTCCCAAAGAGAGCTCTTGTCTTGGTTCTTCCCAGCCCCGCCCCTCCGAGTCACTCCGGGGCGGCGTTGATGGTCGCTGCGAGGACTCCGCTCCCTGCCGGTCCCCCTCCGCTACGGGGATCGTCGAGGCGAATTCCCTCCCCGCCTCGAGAGGGTATCCCGGAAAGGGGAGAAGAACCTTAACAATGGGGGACACGCGCAGGGAGGGGACATGTACCTTCGGTACGTGTACCCGTTCTGTGGACTCGAGAGGTCGGCCCACAAGAAAGAGAGAGTTGAAAGGCCGGCGATCATGATCAGAAACGCCATGCCGTGCTTCAGGGAATCGGGGTTTAAGCATCGTGTCCCCCATCTCGTGCTCGCCGCGGCCATCGCTTCGACCTTCCTGGCCTGCTCCGGAGGGCGGCCGGCGCAGAACGACTATCCCATCACGCCGGTGCCGTTCACCGCGGTCAGGCTGACGGACGGTTTCTGGGCGCCGCGGATCGAGACGAACCGGACGGTGACCATCCCGGCCATCTTCAAGAAGTGCGAGGAGACGGGCCGCGTCGACAACTTCGCCATCGCCGGCGGCTTGATGGGGGGCGAGTATAAGGGCGAGCGCTACAACGACACCGACGTCTACAAGACGATCGAGGGCGCCTCGTACTCGCTCATGGTCCGCCCGGACCCGGAGCTCGACCGCTATCTCGACGGCGTCATCGCCAAGATCGCCACGGCCCAGGAGCCCGACGGCTACCTCTACACGCCGAGGACGGCGAGCCCCGGCAAGGTCCAGCCGGGCATCGGCGAGGAGCGCTGGTCGGAGCTGGCGGTGAGCCACGAGCTCTACAACGCCGGCCACCTCTACGAGGCCGCAGCGGCCCACTTCCAGGCCACGGGGAAGAGGACGCTCCTCGAGGTCGCGATCAAGAACGCCGACCTGGTGGCGCGGACGTTCGGGCGGGCGCCGGGAAAGCGGGAAGGCTTTCCCGGCCATCAGGAGATCGAGCTGGCCCTGGTCAAGCTCTACCACGCCACGGGCGAGGCGCGCTACCTCGACCTCAGCCGCTACTTTGTCGACGAGCGCGGGCAGCAGCCGCCTTTCTTCGACCAGGAAACCGCCGCCCTGGC
>JBFYNT010000083.1:0-5314 GCA_041304225.1 Candidatus Aminicenantota bacterium | reverse complement strand
ATGCGGTGTCATCGCCGCCGGTTATAAGAATGCCGCCAGTGATATCCACGAGGCCGTCGAGGAAATATAGACCGGATGAGCAGTTAATTGTTCCGCTGGTCAGGTTGACGACTCCTGATGGACCGGTGAAGTTGATGTATCGGCAGTTTATAAGGCCGTTATCGCTGACAGTTACGGTGCCGGTCCCCGAGCCGCTTCCGCGTACAAAAAGGTCGCGGCAGTCAAGCCGGCCGGTTACGAACACATTTAATTTGGCTGTGCCGGCGGTTGTGTGGCCGGGAATGAAAATGTCGCAATTTGCAGTGAAGACGGCGGAGCTGCTGATATTGACGGTGCCTTTCGAGCCGCTGCCATCAGCAATATACATATGGCGTTCGGCGCCGTTCATAATCCACTGTCCGCCGGTCATATTAAAGATGCCTGTGGTGTTATTCCTGCCGACATAGAGCTGATTATAAAGGCTGTTTTTTCCGTCGAGCTTTCCGCCTGTCATAGAGACGGTGCCGTTTTCAATATAGGCCTTGTAAAAGGTTCCGTTCACACTGGAATCGATAACAAGGTTGTTGGGGAAAGAAGCGGCATTAACGTGCCAGGTGCTGACGGCGGAATTGGAGGCATCCGGCACACCGGCACTCCAGTTGCCCGGCTCATTCCAGGAGCTTGAGATGCTTCCGGTCCAGTTTGTGTCGGCTGGTGATGCTGATGTGATCAAAGTAAGGATTAAGACTGTGAGGAAAATTGTTTTGTTCATAAAAATACCCCTGACTGTTAAAATTGTTTTACGCTTTCAATACAGCACCGGAAATTGAATAAATTTACACCAAACCGACCGCCAATTATGAAAAATGCTTACAAAGGAATCTTATAACATAAATGGGGCATATTTTCAAGCGCATCTGCAAATACAATTGGGGGCAAATTGTCACTATTAAAACGCAATTGACGCAAAGGCCCTTATTGCTATAATAATCGGCAAAAAGCTTAAAGGGCACAAATGAAGAAGAAATTCATAAGGGCGATATTTCCGGGGTCATTTGACCCGATAACAAACGGTCATCTTGACGTTGGGCGAGAGCTTGGTGATGACGGGGCGCCGGCTCGCGGCCTTGATCCTCTTCACCAGGTCGAAGGTCGTCCGCGGCGAGAGGGCCGGGCAGGCCCCTTCTTTCTTGACGTTGGGGCAGGAGATGTTGAGCTCGTAGGCGGCGATGCCTTCCTGTTTGTCCAGGAACTCGACGACCGCGAGGTACTCGTCGTCGTCCGCGCCGCAGACGTTGACGATGACGGCGGTCTTCAGGCCGCGCAGCTTGGGCAGGACCTTGGCGGCGAAGGCCTCGACGCCGACGCCCTGCAGGCCGATGGCGTTGATGAGGCCGCTCGGCGTCTCGACGAGACGCGGCGGGGGATTGCCCTCGCGCGCCTTGTAGTAGAGGCCCTTGACCACGAAGCCGCCGAGCTTCTCGAGGTCGAGGTAGGGCTCGAATTCCAGGCCGTAGCCGAACGTGCCGCTGGCCGTGAGGACGGGATTGCGGAGCTTGAGGAAACCCAGGTCCACCGAGAGGTCGACGCCCTTGGCGGTCACGGCCATATCACGCGCTCCCCGGGGAAGACCGGGCCTTCCTCGCAGATCTTGACCCAGCCGTCCCCGCTCCCGTTCCGGATGCGGTGGACGCAGCCCCAGCAGGCCCCGACGCCGCAGCCCATGACGGACTCGAGGGAGAGCTCGGCCGGGACGCCGTGTTTCGACGTGACCGCGGCCAGGGCCTTCATCATGGGGTCCGGACCGCAGGCGTAGACGGCGGCCGGCTTCTCCTTGGCGAGCTCGCGGCCGGCGAGCTCGGTGACGAACCCGGCGAAACCGAAGCTGCCGTCGTCGGTCGACGCGAGGAGCTCGAAGCCGGCCTTCTCGAACCGGTCCCGGAGCGGGATGTCGGCGACCGTCCGGCCGCCGTAGAAGACGACGGGACGAGCGCCGGCCTTGACGAGCTCGCGGGCCAGGAAGAAGAGCGGGGCGATGCCCCGTCCGCCGCCGACGAGGAAGGCCCTTTGGCCTCTCGGCGTCGCGCCCACGGTGAAGCCTTTGCCCAGCGGGCCGATGATGTCCAGCCGGTCGCCCGGCTTCTTCCGCGCCAGGAGCTCCGTGCCCTGTCCGGCGACCTTGAAGAAGAGCTCGATGCCGCCGGGGCCCGCGTCGTGGATGCCCAGGGGCCGGCGGAGGAGGGGAACCGTGCCTTCGGAGACCTTGACCATGACGAATTGGCCGGGCTTGGCCCCGCTCCCGAGCGCCGGGGCGTCGATCGCGAACCGGAAAAAATCCCCCCAGCTCTGGACCTCTCGGAGTCGGGCGTCGCGTTCGATGGGCATGGCGGTTCCGGGGCTCGTTTCGCCCCTTAAACTAGCAGAAACCGGCCGATGTTGGCAACCGGTATCTTCGGCCGCGGACGGACCGCCCGGCTTGACGGAGGACGCCGGAATCCCATATAACTATCGAGCGATGCGAATCCCCCGGACCTCAACCTGGGCCGTCGTTTCCCTGCTAGCCCTGGCTCCCATGGCCCGGGCCCAGGACAGCCACTACTGGACCAGCCAATATGGGACGCGGGCCACCTTGCTTGGCGGGGCGGTCATCGGCAGCGTCCTCGACCTCTCGGGGACCTATTACAATCCCGGCGGCCTGAGCCTCATCGAGAAGCCCGCGACCGTGATGGCCGCCCAGGTCTTCCAATACCCCCGGCTGAGCCTGGCCGGTAACGAACAGAACGCCGTTCCCCAGAACTCCTACAACCTGGCCCCGGCTCCATCGCTCCTGGCCGGGACGATCCGCGTTCGCGGCCTCAAGAAGCACTGGTTCGGCTATTCCTACCTGGCCCGTCAGAGCGTCAAGCTCGGCGTCTCGGTCTCCTCGGCCGGCATCCGCGACATCCTGCCCGATGTCGCCGGCGCCGAGGATTATGTCACCCAGTTCAAGCTCGACGAGAAGATCGCCGAGAGCTGGTTCGGCCTGACCTGGTCCTACAGGATGTCCCGGACAAGCGGCATCGGGATCACCCAGTATTTCGCGGTCCGGTCTCACCGGGCCAGCGTCCAGGAGCTCGTCGAAGCGCTGGACGAGACCGGTGGGGTCGCCCTCGCCCTGGCCTCCCGGCAGTACCGGTACGGCCATCTCCGCGTACTCTGGAAGATCGGCCTGGCCTGCGATTACAACGACGTCACCCTGGGCCTGACCCTGACGACGCCCGGCGTGACCCTCTATGGGAACGGCTCGTCCGGCGTCAATTCCACCGTCGTCGGTCTGGACCTCGACGGCGACGGGACCAGTGAGGATTTCCTGGCCGCCGATTACCAGGACCACAAGCGCACGGCTTATCGCACGCCCTTCTCGCTCGCGGCGGGTGTGACCGTCAAGATCGAGAAGGTCCGGGTGTACGGCAGCGCGGAGTGGTTCGCCCGGGTCCCGGCCTACATCGTCGTCGATTCGCTCCCCTTCGCCGCCCAGAGCACCGGCGAGATCCTGTCGACCGACGTCACCCAGGAGCTCTCGGCCGTCTTCAACATGGGCTTCGGGCTGGAGTGGTTCTATTCGTCCCGGTTCAAGGGCTACGCCAGCTTCACGACCGATTTCTCGGCCCGGAGCTCCGGCACGACGACGAACATCTCGCTGACCGACTGGGACATCCATCATATCGTCACCGGGGCCGAGTTCCTCATCAAGAAGTCGGCCCTGACCGTGGGCCTGGGGTATTCGTTCGGCCGGCGGGAGATCGGCGAACGGCCGGACGTCCTCGAACGGGGCGGCCTCGACGATGTCTGGGACCCCTTCGACCACCTGAGATTCCGCTTCGCCAACTACAAGCTCATCGTCGGGATCGCGATATAGTTTGAACTTGCCCCTTCCGATTCCTTATAATGCCTTCTAGCGCATTCATCCCGTCACCGGGGAGGACTCAGCCATGAACGTTTCCCAGCGCGGGCGCGACATCCAGGCGTCCCCCATCCGCAAGCTCAAACCCTACGCCGACGCGGCCAAGGCCCGGGGCGTCAAGGTCTTCCACCTCAATATCGGCGATCCCGACATCCCGGCCCCGGGGCCGGTGATGGACACCTTTCACGGCTGGGACCAGCCCGTCCTGGGTTATGGCCCGGCCCAGGGCTTCCTCGAGCTGCGCCAGGCCGTGACCCGGTATTTCGGGAACTACAACATCCCGCTCGATCCGGACGAGGTCCTGATAACGACCGGCGGGTCCGAGGCCATCCACTTCACCTTCTCGGTCCTCGGCGACGTTGGCGACGAGATCGTCATCCCCGAGCCCTACTACACGAACTACAACGGCTACGCCGCCTTCGCCGGCCTCCGGATCGTGCCCCTGCCGCTCTCGGTCGAGGACGGCTTCCGCCTGCCGCCGGTCGAGGCCATCGAGGCCCGCATCACGCCCAAGACCAAGGCCATCCTGCTCTGCTCGCCGAACAATCCCACGGGCACCGTCTACACGCCCGAGGAGCTCGACCGGGTCGTCGCCCTGGTCAAGAAGCACGACCTCTTCCTGGTCGGCGACGAGGTCTACAAGGAGTTCATCTACGACGGGCTCAAGCACAAGAGCATCCTCGAGTACGAGGACATCAAGGACCGGGTCGTCGTCGTCGACAGCATCTCCAAGCGCTTCAGCTGCTGCGGGGCGAGGATCGGCATGATCATCACCCGCAACAAGGACGTCTACGCGGCCGCCCTCAAGTTCGCCCAGGCCCGGCTCTGCCCGCCCTCGGTCGAGCAGATGGCCGCCCTGGCCGCCTATAACATGCCCATGGAGTACTTCGCCGGCATCCGGGCCGAGTACGACCGGCGCCGCAACGTCCTCTACGACGGGCTCAAGGACATCCCCGGCATCGTCATCCGCAAGCCCCAAGGGGCCTTCTACGTCATCGTCCGGCTGCCGGTCAAGGACGTCGAGCACTTCGCCGTCTGGCTCCTCTCGGACTTCTCGCTCGACGGGAAGACGGTCATGATCGCCCCGGCCCCGGGATTCTACTCGACGCCCAGCCTGGGCACGGACGAGGCCCGCATCGCCTACGTCATCAACGAGACCGACCTGCGCGAGGCCGTCCGCATCTTCAAGGTGGCGCTCGAGAAGTACCGGGCGGTCCACGGGTGACGATGTGAGGCCGGTGAGTGACGCGCGGCGGGTCCTTGCCCAGGCCGCGGCCCTCGTCGCCCTGAGCGTCCTCGTCGGCGCGGCCGTCCACTTCCCCCTGGTCGGGCGTTTCGCGCGGGGGGAGTTCCGCGAGACGTTCTTCCAGGTTTCGGACTACCCGGGGATCC
>JBFYNT010000082.1:0-6676 GCA_041304225.1 Candidatus Aminicenantota bacterium | reverse complement strand
CGGCCCGGGCCCCTCTTCGGGGGGCGGCGCCTCGGGTTCGGAGGGGGGCTGCGGCTCTCCGCCGCCGACAACGATCGTGATCTCCGGCTCGACCCAGTTGCCCTTTTCGTCCTTGCGGCCGAGATCGATGCGTTGGCCTTCGGGCCCCCATTTATCGCCCCAGCTCCAGTTGCCGACCATGGCGCCCAGCCCATCCGTATCAGGCGTCTCGTTCGAGGCCAACTGCCGCTGCCAGCTGGTGAACTTATCCGTCGGCCGGCCGTTCTTGACAAAGCCATTATCTTTAAGCCAAAGAAGGGCTTGGTCCCCGGACAGGATCCGCGTCCCGGCTTCTCCGGCGGATTGAGCGGCGTTCTCAAGAGCGGCCTGCAGGGCCGAAGCCGCGGCCGAAGCGGCCCCCGAGGCGATGCTCACGGCGCCGCCCGAGAGAAGCAGGATCACGCCGGCCGCCGCCGCGGCCGTTCCCTCGGGCGGTAGAGACCGGCTGTCCGAGCCGCCGGTGCGATTGACAGCGCCATCATCCGGGCGGTCCCGGCGCGAAGCCGCCGTGCCGGGAAGACGGCTGTCGGCTGTCCGCATCATGCCGGCCAGGGACCCCATGACCTGCGCCCGGGCTTGTTCCAGGGCCGCTCTCTTCACGGCCGGGCTGTAGCTGTTGTCGTATTCGGTGATGAACATGGTGAAGGGATACTGCATGATCATCTGAATGACCCAGCGGCCCCGGGCCGACAGGGCGAAGCCGGTCCATTCGTCCATCGTCTGGACGGCCATGTCACCGCACCCGGAGATCGTCTCCCAGGAACCGGAGGAACCCGGGGCCTCCCTCTGCATCAGGTTATGGAACGCCGCGGCGTCCTCCGAGCTGGGGAATTCGTAAAGGATGAGGCTCAGGATGGCCATGTTGGCCATGGGATCGTTGTCGAATAGGGTGGTCAACCGCCCGATATCCCTGGGCGGCGTGAGGTTGGCCTGCCGGAGCTGGCTGCCCAATTGTTGAAGCTGCTGCGCGGTATCCGCGCGCAGTCTCTGGCCGATCTGTTTGTTTATCGTGAATCGCCGGGGCAGGTCCGAATCCAGGAGGAGCCGTTCGGCCACCGATTGGGCATCCTGAGCCTGCGAACGGAGCGGCGCCGCTAGCCAGAGGGGGAGCAGGAAGGCGACGAGAAGCACGGCCAGCTGGGCCGCCTTCTTCAGACGGACGACCTGGCGCCGGCCCTTGCGATAGCGGCCGAAAAGGACGAGCGACAGGCCGAGGACCATGGCCGTCGAGAAAGCGCCGCCGGCCATCGATAGGCCGACGATCTCCCGGAGGTTGAAGAGCGCCGCGGCCTGCGTGGCGAGGAAACAGACCGTCCAAACGACGAGGGTGAGCCAGGTGCGCTGGACCATGACCCGGGTCCCGCGCAGGTGGATCCGGTGTCCGCGGCCCTGAAGCGACCCTAGCAACAGGCCGAAGAGGATCGCGGGAGCAAAGAAGGATACGGCCTGGCCGACGGGGAACGAGGCCAGCTGCACGATGAAGGACGCCACAGCCGCGAAAGCCGGCAGCAGGATCGTCGCCCAATGAAGGGGCCATTCGTGTTTATAGGACTGGATCATGGACAGGACGGGCCCGACGACCAGGACCAGCATCCCGATCCGGGAATCCAGCCGCCACAGCAGCAAGGCCAATGCCGCCGTGACGGCCAGGGTGGACAGAGTTTTGAGGACGGCTTTGGCGATCGTTCCCGCGATCCTGGTCGACTTCCCCGTCATGGTCCTTCTCCTATCAAGGGCGTCCGCGCTTGAAAACGGCCGTTCTCGTCAGCCGGTCGTAGAGCGTCTGCTTCCCGGGGCCGAAAATGAAGAACGTGCCCAGGAACGAGGCTAGACCCAAGGCCAGGAAGGGATAGACCAGGAGCGCGGCCTCGGTCATGCCGAAAGGCGGGATGATGAGAAGGAAACACAGCTTCCCCAAGTATCGCCCCAGCCGTTTGCCCCAGGACGAGGGATTCCCGTCAGCGCCGGCCACCTTCAGCCTCATGATGAGCTTACCCGGCGTCACCCCGGTGGCGGCCTCGATGAGCAGATAGAAGATCGCGATCGCCCAGGAATAAAAAAGAAAGGCCCCCAGGGCGCCGGCGTTCGTGTCGATCGAAGCCAGGTGGACGCCGAGGGCCGCGAGGAGCCTGGATGCGGGTCTCCCGAAGGGAAAGACCAGGAGGAGAATGACGGCCGCATCCAGAACGAGGGCCGGGAACCGGCGCAAGAAGCCCGCGCGGTCTTTCATCGGAGCTAAAGGAGCCATGGCGACCTACTCAGGGACGTGATGGGGATTGTATTGAAACAAAGGGCTGCAGGCAAGACGACGGAAAGACGGACACCTTAGGGACGGCGGGGCCGGCCGCGGCGAAGGAGCAGGACGGCGCAGGAAGCCCCGGCGAGGCCAAGCAGGATCAACACCCAGCAGGTGACGACTTCATCGTCGCGGAAATCGAGCGGGCCTTCCGCGATGAGCACCGTTCCGGCGAAGAAGATGACCGCCAGCGCGCAGACGAGGAGGACGACCGGCAGGACGATCCGCACCCAGCGCCAAGACCGTTTCCAGGCTTCGGGCACATCGTCCCCGGCCTTGTCGCGGTGGGGAGAAGGAACGGGCGGCGGTCCGGCCTTGATCTTCGGCGAGGGGGCGCCGGGCGGAGCGGAGGCCGTGGTTGGCGCGGGCGCCGGCGCGGCGAGGGCGGCCCCGCAGGCCGTGCAAAACATCTTCCCGGCTTTCTGGTTCGTCTCGCATTTGGGGCAGTTCATCTGATCGGGACTCCCTTGCAGCCGACATGATATCTAATCATGTAAAGGGACACAATACCCATTTGACTGGCACAGGGCCGCTTTCTCGGCCGTCCGGACCGCCGTTCCGCCGGCAGAGGCTCCGGCCGATGGCTTTTGGGTTATTGACACATGCCCGCAGCCAGGATATCCCTAATTCGTGATGGGAAGGGGCAATTCTAAGCCTCGGGCGAGAGGGTTCGAGGGCTCCTCATCTTGTCTTGAGCTCGACGTTGTCGCGGATCCAGTGGTCATCCCACCATTCCACGGGATTGACGAACGCCCCGTGGACGAGCACTGCGAAATGGAGATGGTCGCCGCCGGCCAGGCCCGTGGATCCCGAAAGCCCGAGGGTCTCGCCCAGCGTCACGTCCTGGGACAACGCGACGTCGATCTGGCTCAAGTGGCAATACATACTGAACAAGCCCAGGCCATGATCCAGGACGACCGTCAGGCCGTGGATGCCCAGCGGGTCGGCGAACACGACCCGGCCGGCGTTGGCCGCGGGGATGAGACACTGGGCCGTGGAGGCCAGGTCCACGCCGAGATGGACTTGTTGATCGACGATTTTGCGGTCGTACGCATAAGTCCGCCGGTCCCCGAACGCGGCCATGGGCTTCGAGTTCGGGAGCCGGAGAAACGCTCCGGAACAGAGCATCCGGGATTCCGTTTTTTTGCAGAGGGTCGCCAGCCGCTCGTAATCCAGCTTCCGCTGTGTCCGGTTGACCGTCAGGAAGGCCTCCAGGTCCGTTCCCTGGAGCGCCGGGTCGATGTTCCTGAAATAGGAGACGACGTCTCCGAGAAACTTGTCGGACAGGCTCAGGGTGTCCTGCTTGAAGGCCACGGGCTTGATCACCGGCCGGAAAACGATGGTCGTCCGGTTGCCGGACCGATCTTCGGCCACGCCGGAGAAAGAAATGTCGCGGGGCGCGTCCGGAGAAAGCGCAAAAAAGACCAGGAAGCGTTTTTCACCGCTCGGAAATCCGGGGAAAAAGCGCTCTCCGACCCGGATCCCGACGACCGGGGTTTCCTCGTCCACGGTGCAGGAGACGACGCCTGCGCCTCCCGTGTTGATATAGTGCGGCCCGCCGACGATGTTCATCCGGGGCGGGCGGGTGTCGAGGACCATCTTTCTTTCCATGACGGCGGTGTTCCCGCCGTTCCAGGAGCGGTCCTCGGCCGAGATCCGAAGGAGGATCTCGCCGTCGGCCAGTCCGGCGGGAAGCGGGCGCAGGGAAAGCGTTTTGACGTACGTTGGCCGCGGCGCGGGGAACCTTTCGGAAAAGACCTCGACGGTCCGGCCGGCTTGGACGGCTTCCACCCGGACTTCGGCCAGCCCGCTTTTCCGGTCGCCGGCCTGAAACGTCAGCTCGCGGCCTAGGAACGGGCTGTCGTCGGCCGGACGGATCTCGGGTTTTTGGGATTCGAATTTGACGACCCAGAAGACGACGATCGCGGCCAGGGCGGCCGGGATCAGGATCCAACGGGCTTTCTTCAGGAATTTCTTCATCGGACCGGAGCTCTCCTTGTGACGGTCAATGCGGCCGTGGCGAACGGGACACTATTCCACACGCTCTTTGTCCTGTCAAGAAAACGAAAGCCGGCGATCCCATGCCGAGCACGAAAATGATGCTTGCCAGCCAACAGCCCATTGGCTAGAATCGGCCCAGATCGGCCGCCATGATCAGAGAGATCACCATCACTTGGCCTCGGCGAAGACGTTATCAGTCCGTTCTGCAGTTCAAGATCATCCTTCTCGAGACGGATCCTCCGGTCCGGAGGAGGATCCAGGTGCCAGACTACTATACGTTTTACGACCTGCACGTCGCGATCCAGGACGCGACGGGCTGGCTGGACTCTCACTTGCACGATTTCAAGATCCAGCCGCAGCGACGGGCATGCCTGGATATTCGGATAGAATCCCCGTTCGCGCTCGACGGCCTCGAAGAGGCGGCGCCGCTCCTCACGACCGAAGTGGCCGTGGTGGATTTCATTCAAGAGCCGGGGGACCGGGCGCTTTATACCTACGACTACGGCGACGACTGGCGGCATGACGTCCTATTCGAGGGCAGCTATCCGAAGGAGCCGGGAAAGAAGTATCCGGTCTGCCTGGCCGGCGAGTTGGCCGGGCCGCCTGAGGATTGCGGCGGAGTTCCGGGCTATTATGATTGCATCGAGGCCCTGAAGAAACGGGACAACTCGGAGGACCGGCTGACCTGGTTGGGCCGCTGGAGGCCGGACCATTTCGATCCCGCGAAGATAAAGTTTTAGAGCCCGCTGCGGCGATTGAAGATCGCCTTAGGAGATTAAGGGCATTTGAAGGGCGCGTCGCCCAGCCACCTAGTTACCCCACATTTTGTGAGGGGAAGGGTTGATCCTGAGCCCGAGGCCGGCGGAATTATGCTGCGCTCGGCTTGAACCTGCAGCTGCTCGTGAATCTGGCCTGGTCGGCCGCGCGGACTGGAGCCTCTAGCCCAGAAGGGCCCTGAGCGCCTGGCGATCCTCGGTTGGCCCGGGTCAGAAGATGACGCCGGCCGTGATGAGAAAGCCCCTGTTCTTCATGCTAAATGCTATGTCTTTATACGCGTCGACCAGACCCATGTAATAGCGCAGGTCGATGAGGAGCTTCGCCGGGTTAAGCGCGATTTCTCCGCCCAAGCCGAAGTCGAATCCGAGATCCGTGGACTTGAAGAGATCCTTGACGTCGTCTCCGTCCCACTTGGCGCTCAGGAGGAAGCTCACGGCCGGTCCCGCGAACACGACCGGCACGAAGGTGCCCTCTCTCATCAGCCGGGCCCTGACGAGGACGGGGATGTGGAGATAGCCGTAAGTCTCGACGAACTTCCCGCCGTCGTCGGGCCACCAATTGCCCGTGGTCAGGTAATTGATCTCCGGCTGGAGGGCGATCATCGAAGTGATGTTGACAAGGGCGAAGGCCCCGATCGTCATTCGGGTCAGCGTCCTCTCCGAACCGTCGTTGTCGCTCCAGTCGTTCTTGAAGAACGACGCACCGGCCTTGGCCCCGAAATCGAACGTGGACGCCGCCGCGGCGGGCACTGCCACAAGGGCCGCCAGGGTCAGGAAAGCGGTAAAAACCAAGATACCCTTTTTCATGCCTTTTTCCTCCCGTCCATTCGTTTCTGCTCTCGTTGGGAGCATCTTATGGCGAGAATACTTCCCATTTTTTTCGATGTCAAGGGCATCGCGAGCCTTGAAAGATCGTCCGCTTCGGCGAGATCGAGATCGACCTGAAAGCACGCCGCCTTTTCAAGCAGGGGATAGAGATCCGGCTTCGCGAGCAGTTGATCACTCTCCTATCAAAATAATCTCACATAGATTTTCCTCTTGACAAACACCCGCGGCGGTCTTATTCTATAAAAGGTGAACAAAATGGTAAACACATTGCGACGCGAACTGACCCTGCGGCAGGCCAAGGTCCTCCAGACCGTCGAGGACTTCATCCTGGGGCACGGCTACGGCCCGACCATCCGCCAGCTGGGCGCGGCCCTGAAGATCCCCAGCCCCTCGGCCGTCCTCAAGCACCTCCAGAGCCTGGAGCGCAAGGGCTACATCAGCCGCGCCGACGGCGAGATCCGCGTCGCCGGCTTCCCGGCCCTGGTCGAGAGCCAGGTCCGGGTGCCGGTGGCCGGGCTCGTCCCGGCCGGCGGGCCGCGCGAGTCGTTCGACACGACCGGCGAGGCCATGGACGTCCCGGGCTGGATGGTCGGCCGCCGCCGGGGCAACGTCTTTTGCATCCGGGTCGACGGCAAGAGCATGATCGACGCCTACATCGACGACGGCGACCACGTCCTGCTCGAGCGGACCAACCTGGCCAACTCCGGCGAGATGGTCGTGGCCATGCTCGACGACG
>JBFYNT010000081.1:0-8362 GCA_041304225.1 Candidatus Aminicenantota bacterium | reverse complement strand
TCGGGATCGCCGGCATCGACCGCATGGTCCAGAAGACCGTCCTGGCCGTGAGCGGGCGCGCCGTCGAGGCCGCGGGCGACGTCGACGTGCTGCTCCTCGACAAGACCGGGACGATCACCCTGGGCGACCGCCAGGCCGCGGCGTTCCTCCCGGCGCCGGGGGTCACGGTCGAGGAACTGGCCCATGCGGCCCAGCTCGCCTCCCTGGCCGACGAAACGCCCGAGGGGAGGAGCATCGTCGTCCTGGCGAAGACCTTCGGGCTGCGAGGGCGGTCCATCGCCGACATGCCCGGGGCCGCGTTCATCGCCTTCTCCGCCCAGACCCGGATGAGCGGCGTGGACTTCGAGACCCACCGCATCCGCAAAGGCGCCTCGGACGCGATCCGGGCGTTCGTCGGGGAAAGCGTTCCCCAAGAAGTCGACGACACGGTCCATCAAGTGGCTCTCCAGGGCGGGACGCCTCTTCTCGTGGCCGACGGAAGCAGGGTCTTGGGCGTCGTCCATCTCAAGGATATCGTCAAAGGAGGCCTGAAGGACCGCTTCGAGCGGTTCCGGGCCATGGGCATAAGGACGATCATGATCACCGGCGACAATCCCCTCACCGCGGCGGCCATCGCCCGCGAGGCGGGGGTCGACGACTTCATCGCCGAGGCCAAGCCCGAAGACAAGATGACCCTCATCCGCAAGGAACAGGCGGCCGGCCACCTCGTGGCCATGACCGGCGACGGCACGAACGACGCACCCGCCCTGGCCCAGGCGGACGTCGGGGTAGCCATGAACTCGGGGACCCAGGCCGCCAAGGAGGCCGGCAACATGGTCGACCTCGATTCCAACCCGACGAAGCTGATCGAGGTCGTCGAGATCGGGAAGCAGATGCTCATCACCCGGGGCGCGCTGACGACCTTCAGCATCGCCAACGACGTCGCCAAATATTTCGCCATCATCCCGGCCCTGCTGGTCGGCGTCTTCCCCGTCATCACGCCCCTCAACATCATGGGACTTCGTTCGCCGGCGAGCGCCATCCTTAGCGCGGTCATCTTCAACGCCCTGATCATCATCGCCCTCGTCCCGCTGGCGCTCCGGGGAGTGCGCTTCCGGCCCCTGGGGGCGGCGGCCCTCCTCCGGCGCAATCTCCTGATCTACGGCTTGGGCGGGCTCATCGCCCCCTTCCCCGGGATCAAGCTCATCGATATCATGGTCAACGCCTTGCATCTTGTTTAGCAGGAGAAAGGACGCGCGGATATGAAGACTTGGCTGACCGAGGCCCGGAGGCCGGTGCTGGCGGTGGCCGCCCTGGCGGTCGTCCTGTGCGGCCTCTACCCGCTCGCCGCCTGGATCCTCGCCCAGGGTTTATTCCCAGGCCGGGCCAACGGTTCGCTCATCGCGCGGGACGGGGTCGTCGTCGGTTCGAGCCTGATCGGCCAACGGTTCTCAGGGCCGGAGTATTTTCATCCGCGCCCCTCGGCCACCGGGCAGGGGTACGACGGCGGCCGGTCGGGGGGTACGAATCTCGGGCCCTTGTCGAAGGCCCTCGCGGAAACCGTCCGCGATCGGATCGCGGCATACAGGGCGGAGAACGGGCTCGGCGCCTCGACCCCGATACCGGCCGACGCGGTCACGGCCTCGGCGAGCGGGCTCGATCCCCACATCTCGCCGGAAAACGCCCGGCTCCAGGCCCCCCGCGTGGCCAGGGTCCGGGGCCTGGCCGAAGCCGACGTCCGGGCCTGGATCGCGGCCTGCACCGCGGGCCGCACGCTGGGCATCCTCGGCGAGCCCAGGGTGAACGTTCTGCGCTTGAACCTCGCTCTCGACGGAGTCCGCGATGCCGGAAGATAGGGCCGACGCGTTCCTGCGGATGATCCGGCGGTCCCAGCGGGGGCGGCTGAAGATCTACCTGGGCTACTCGGCCGGCGTCGGCAAGACCTACCAGATGCTCCAGGAAGGCCACCGGCTCAAGGGCGAGGGCATCGACGTCGTCATCGGCCTTCTCGAAACGCACGGCCGGACGGATATCGCCCGGCTGGCCGAGGGCCTCGAGGTCGTCCCCCGCCGCGTCCAGGAGTACCACGGCATCGCCATCGAGGAGATGAACGCGGAGGCGATCATCGCCCGCAAGCCGCAGGTCGCCCTCCTCGACGAGCTCGCCCATACGAACGTTCCGGGCAGCCGGAACGCCAAGAGGTACGAGGACGTCCAGGATATCCTGTCCGCCGGGATCCACGTCATCAGCACGCTCAACGTCCAGCACCTCGAAAGCCTCTATAACATCGTCGAGAGATCCGTCGGGATCAAGGTCCGCGAGCGTCTACCGGACTCCATCCTGGCCGAAGCCGACGAGATCGTCGACGTCGACCTGGCGACCGCGGACCTCCGGAAGCGCCTCGAAGAGGGCAAGGTCTACCCGGCCGAGCGCATCGAGACCGCGATGGCCAACTTCTTCACCAGGTCCAACCTGGAGAAGCTGCGCGAGCTGACCCTCCGCGAGCTCGCGTCCCAGATCGACCTGCGCCGGCGCGAGGCCCAGGGCGCCGACGGCAGCGCCGCCTCGGACCAGGTCATGGTCTGCGTGAGCTCGCACGGACCGAACAGCGAGAAGCTGCTGCGCTACGGTTCGCGGCTGGCGGGGAAGTTCAACAGGAACTGGTACGCCGTCTATGTCCAGACGCCGGCCGAGGAAGCCACCGTCATCGACGCCCAGGTCCAGCGCCAGCTCTCGGATACGCTGACGCTGGCCAAGCAGCTGGGGGCCATGGTCTTCACCTACAAGGGCGAGGATATCGCCGACACCATCCTGCGCTTCGCCGCAGAATATCGGGTCGGTCATATCGTCGTGGGCAAGGCCTCCACCAGGCCCCCCTGGAAGAAGATCGGCCGGAACAAGAGGGTCGTCGAGGACCTGATCAGGAACGCCCGGGAGGCCACGGTCATCGTCATCGACACGAGCGCGGCCCCGTCCGTATGCGCGCCGCCTCTGCCGGAGATGCCGGAAGAAGATTCTCCGGCGGCGCAGGCCGGGGGATCGTGTATCACGCCGGCCGACCGGCCCCGCTTGAGCCTCTTGTCGTCCACGGAGCACATCGTGATCTGGGAAGCGGCCGTCGAGAAGGAAACGGTCCTCCGGACCCTGGCCTCGACCCTCGGGAGGGAGGCGGGATCCCCGTCCGGGGAAAGCGTTTTCGAGTCCGTCATGCAGCGCGAAACTCAGAGCTCCACGTTCTTCAACGAGGGCGTGGCCTTCCCCCATGTCCGCGTGGAGGGATTGGCCGCTCCGGTCATCGCCCTGGGTTTAACGAGAGAGGGGATCATCGACGTGACCACGGATAAGCCCATCGAGATCGTCTTCCTCATCCTGTCCCCGGCCCAAACCCCCGATACGCAGGTCAAGCTCCTGGGCCTGGCCAGCCGGGCCTCCCAGAACAGGGCTCTCATGCAGGCCCTGCGGACCGTCCGGACGCCGGAGGAGGCCATGAAGGCCATCCGCGATTGGGAAACCCCGACGTGAGCGCTAAGGCCGCTGCCCGTCGCTCCGTCAGCTCTTCACGAGATCCAGGAAGAACCACTGCTGAGCGGTCTTTTGGGAGACGACCTTGAAGCCCGCCTTTTTCGCCAGGGCCTCGAAGTGGGCCAATCCCTGGCCTCCGGGGACGAGATAGGTGCTGTAGCCCGCGTCGATCTCTTTGCCCGGCAGCTTGACGGTGACCGGGAAAGTGGCGAACCTCTTCTTCGGGTCCTTGAGGTCGGGGAAGACGGCGTCCCAGATGAGGAGCCGTCCGCCCGGCTCGGTGACGCGGTAGAGCTCGCGAAAAACCTTCTCGTGGTCGGCCGGGGCCATGAACATGAAGGTGAAGAACACGGTGACCGTCGGGAAGGTGTCGTCCAGGAACAGGAGCTGGCGGGCGTCCATGATGATCTTGAGCAGCGGCCCGGGCGGCGCTTCCACGAGCTCCTGCGGGCTGACGTCGATGGAGACGACCTGCTTGCCCTTGAGCTGGCCGATGACGCCCCACCCTCCCCCGCCGATGTCGAGGACCAGGCCCTTGGCCGGAAAATCGAGGACGGGAACGGTCTGACGCGGGGCCAGCCAGATCTGTTCAGCCGGCGGGGCCGCCATATGCTGGGCAAGGGCTGAAGCGGCCAGGACCGAAATGCCGAACGCCGCCAGGAGGACTATGGGGATCGTTCTGTTCTTGGCCATCCTCAGATCTCCTTTCTCCGTCCTCCGCGGGCCGGTCCGCCGGCCGGGAGACCTAATATACCATACAGCTCATAAAGTCCGCCCGTGCTTGTGCCGGCCATGCCCAAAAATGATAGGCGCACAACATGTGGGGTCCTTGCGGCATCCCGGCCCATGATATAGGCGCTTATTTTAGTTTGCAAAAGATTGATAACAAATAACTTGACAAAAAACGTCGGCGCATGACATATTAAAGTCACTAGAGAAAAGGACCTGCGGGGCTTCGTGAAAAGGACGGGCCGATAGAGTGAACCTGGCCATCTTCGCCGGCATCTTGTCCCTCATCCCCTTCGTTTATCTCCTCCGCCTGATGACCGACGCGAGACAGCTCCGGGAGCGGTACCGCGCCCGGGCGCTCGTCTATTCCGAATCTGCTCAATTAGGTGAAGGGCTCTTGCTCGAGCTTCCCAACATGCACGATAAGCGGAGCGGGCGGCCCCTCCGCCGGACCGCGTCCGATCTCGCGTCGGCCGATCCCGCCCGGGAAGCCGGCGGCCCGCCACAGGCCTCCTGAGACCGGCCCCTTCTCCGGCTCCGTTTTCTGATATCGGGCGTCCCGCCCGACAAAACTCTCTGATGTCGATGCCATCCGCCCGCCCCTTCCTTGATTTGCCTCCGGGCGCGTGGTATTTTGGATGCCAAGCCCTCGCTCTCGAACCATGAAAAGCAAAGCCTTGGTCGTGTCCGTCCTCGCCTGCCTGGCCGTTATCTGTTCGCTCGGATCGGCGCCGCCGGCCCTGGCTCAGGAACAGGTCAAGGACCAGGCCGCCCACGAATACGTCGTCAGGGCCATCACTCTGGCTATCACGGTCCAGGACTCCAAGGGGCGCTTCGTCAACAACCTGACGGAGAAGGACTTCACCATCTTCGAGAACAACAAGCCGAAGGGCATCACCTATTTCTCCCACGACTTCGGGTCGCCCCTCAGCCTGACCATTCTCCTCGACGTCAGCGGCAGCATGGGCCTCGACAAAAAGCTCGAGGAATGCAAGGCGGTCCTCCGCCACCTGGCGACGAAGCTCCTCCGTCCCCGGGACGAGATCGCCCTGCTCATCTTCGCCGACGGCCAGGTCGAGGTCGCGGCCAAGCACTCGACCGACAAAGAGGAGTTCCTCCGCGTCCTCGACAGGACCGAGGCCTACGGGCAGACCGCCCTCAACGACGCCGTGGCCGTCTCGCCGGAGTTCGCGACACGGGCCCGCAACGAGAAGCGGGCCCTGCTGCTCCTCACCGACGGCATCGAGAACGACAGCGAGTCGACCCCCGACCAGGCCCTCGAGATCGCCAAGCGGGTCGACGTCCCCATCTACACCATCGGCTACAAGATCCCCCGAAGCGAGCAGATGCTCAAGGCCCACAAGCGGGCCGCCGGCCTGACCTCGTCCGGCATCGTCGCCACCCTGGACAAGTTCTCCGCGGCCACGGGCGGCAAGGCCTGGTTCCTCAACGAGCCCGCCGACCTGGCCGAGGTCGTCCAGGAGATCAAGAACGAGCAGAGCCATCAGTACATCATCGGCTACACCTCCTACCAGGACACGGCCGAGCTCTATCGCTGGATCCGGGTGACGACGCCGAATTACAAGCATAAAATTAGGACTCGGCAAGGCTACTGAAGCTTTGCCCCCGGAAATTCGGGGACACGATCCCTTTTCCGGAGAAAAGGGTCATGTCCCCATTTCCGGCAATCCCCCGTTTGGGGTATTTTGCCCCGGGAACTTTATTTTTCCGCCAAAAGGGCCTAACATAGTCCCATGCGGGGTTAGGGAGCGGTGGCGGTTTCCCGCCGCCCGCCAAGAATCACCGACAGGAGGTTTTCATGAAGAACAGGCAGCTTGTCATCTTAGCCGGTTTCGTCCTGCTGGCCGCCCTGGTCACCGGGCCGGCCTGCGCCACCAAGAAATTCGTCCGGACCGAGTCGGCCACCCTCGACCAGAAGATCGCCGAGGTCTCGACCGACGTCGAGGCCAGCCAGAAGCGGCTCAAGGAGCACGACGACCAGCTGGCGACGATCGGGTCCCTCATCTCCCAGCACGACGGCCAGTTCAAGGCCGTCGACGGCAAGATCGAGGAGGTCAAGACCCTCATCAAGGGCAACCTGGTCCTGACGGCCACGATCAAGAACAGCGACGCCAAGTTCGGCTTCGACAGCTCCGCCCTCAGCCCCGAGGCCAAGAGCGTCCTCGATGCCTTCGTCCAGAAGCTGATCTCCGAGAACAAGGGCGTCTACATCGAGATCCAAGGCCACACCGACAGCACCGGGACCGACGAGGTCAACCAGGCCCTCGGCCAGAAGCGGGCCGACGCCGTCCTGATGTACCTCTACAAGCAGCATCACATCCCGCTCCACCGCATGTCCGCCGTCAGCCTGGGCTCCTCCATGCCCGTGGCCGACAACGGGACGCGGGACGGCCGCGGCCAGAACAGGCGGGTCGAGATCCTCGTCTACGAATAAGCTTTGATCGGGGGGGACATGTACCTTCGGTACGTGTCCCCCCTTTTTCCCGTCACCTGACGGTGACCGCCGCGGCCAGGCCTTCCCGGCCGCCCTCGTTGACACCGACCACCTCGTAGGAATAGCTCCCCGTGCGGGCGACGCCGCGGTCGAGGTACCGGTAGGTCGTGTTCGACGCGGCCTTGGCGACTTCGCCGAGGAGCGTTCGCCCTCCCCCCGAAGTCCGGTAGATCCGGTATTTCGCGACGCTCGTGTTGCGCGAGCTGTCCGACCAGGTCAGGACCACGACGTATTCCCTGAGCATCAGGCTGCGGTTGACGGACCGTACGGCCTTGAGGCTCGCCGGGGCGAAGATGTTCTCCGCGACGACCGTGACCTCGGCCGAGGCCGTCGTGCCGATCGTGTCGACGGCGACGGCCCGCAGGACGCGGCTGCCGTTGGCGAAGACGGTCGTGTCCAGAGCGAACTCGTAGGGCGCCGCCGTGAGCGTCCCGAGAAGCGTGCCGTCGCCGTAGAGATCGACCCGGGCCACGCCTTTGTCGTCGCTCGCCGTGACCGAGACCGCGAGCGTGCCGTAGACGGTCTGGCCCTCGACCGGGCTGACGATGCCGACGACCGGCGGCGCGTCCTCGAAGATGATGGTCAGGCCCATCGGCGTCGTCGTGCCCGTGATGGAGGTCAACAGCATGGCTGTGGCCCCCCCGCCGTACCGGGAGGTATTCGGGAAGGTCAGCGGCCCGAAGGAGGCCCCGGCTTTGTAATAATCCCCGGCGTCGGCGTTGACGGACCAGGTCTCGATCTCCTCCAATCCGTCGGCTTCCATGAGCCGCAGGAGCTTGTGATCCGTATAGGAGTTGTCATAGAGGAAATCGGTCTGCCAGCTGTTGAGACGGGCGTCGACGTGCCAGACCACGAGGCCGTCCGAGCCGGTGAAGAGACCCGTGTCGTTGCCCGCCCGGTTGCGGTTCTGGACCATGAAGTATTCCTCGAAGATCCCTCCCGAGGCCCCCGGCATGAACAGGGCGGCGTCGGGGTAAAGTCCCGAGGCCCTCAGGGAAATGGTGCGGCTGCCGCCCGCGACGACCGTGGGGGATATCCAGTCCAGCATGAACTTCGAGAAGCAGTTGTGGTCGCCCGTGCCGTCCATGATGTCCAGGCTGCCGACGCCGCCGTCGGGCCCGACCGTGTCGTCGTAGTCGTAGTAGTCCGGGACGCCGAGGGCGTGGCCCGTCTCGTGGATGATCGTGCTCGGGGTGAAGGTGCCGCTCGGGTAGTTGTAGAGCTCCCACTGCCAGGAATAGCTGGTCAGGCGCTTGCCGTCCAGCCGGTAGGTCGAGTCGCCGAACCAAGTGTAGTAGCCCCACCAGAATTCGGCCCAGTCGCCGTGGGGCCCGGACCAGAAGACGCAGAAGTAATCGATGGCCCCGTCGCCGTCGTTGTCGTACTGCGAGAAGTCGTGGCCCTGGGCCTCGTAAGAGTTCAGGGCCTCCTTGATCAGGTTCTGCCGGCCCGCGTCCGTCTCGGCGACGGTGCTCCGGGCGTAGGGCGCCTGGTACCAGCCAAGGACGTTGCCGGTGATCGTCAGCTGGTTATAGGACGAGCGCAAGTAGAAGTCCCTCAAGCTGTCGAAGTTCGGATTGCCGACCCCGTCGCCGAAGAGGAGGTTGGCGAAATAAT
>JBFYNT010000080.1:0-8399 GCA_041304225.1 Candidatus Aminicenantota bacterium | reverse complement strand
CAAGATCCGGCGCAAGGAGCTGCCGCAGCTCAAGAAGCTCGACAACTCCTACAAGTTCTTCCCCTACCGCTGGGGCCAGGCCGTCTGGGCCTACATCACCGGGCGGTGGGGCGACGAGGTCATCGGCAAGATGATGAAATCGGTCGGCCGGGCCGGCGACTACGAGGTCATCCTCGAGAGCGTGCTCGGGATCAAGCTGAAACAGCTCTCGGCCGATTGGCACAAGGCCATGCAGGACGCCTACGGGCCGGTCCTGGAGAAGACCCAGCCCGTCGACACGTTCGCCAAGACCCTGTTCAAGGGCGTCGAGTCGAACCCCTACAACATCGCGCCGTCCATCAGCCCCGACGGCAAATCCTTGGTCTTCCTCTCGACGCGGGACCTGTTCTCGATCGACCTCTTCCTGGCCGACGCGGACACGGGCAAGATCCGGCGCAAGATCATCTCGACCGCCGTCGATCCGCACTTCGAAAGTATCCAGTTCATCAAGTCGGCGGGTTCCTGGGACGCGAAAGGGGAGAAGTTCGTCTTCGGCGGCGTCGCCAAGGGCCGCCCTGTCCTGACAATCATCGATATGGTCAAGGACAAGATCGTCCGGGAGGTCCCCTTTCGGGAGTTGGCTGAGATCCTCAGCCCGGCCTTCTCGCCGGACGGCCGCTACCTCGTCTTCAGCGGCTTGGCCGGCGGCGTCTCGGACCTCTACATCTACGACCTCCGCGACAACATCCTCAAGCAGATGACCCGGGACGTCTATGCCGACCTCCAGCCCGCCTGGGCTCCCGACGGTAAGAGCGTCGCCTTCGTCACCGAGCGGTTCTCGGCCAACCTCGAATGGATCGAAGCCGGCCATTACGAGCTGGCCCTCCTCGACGTCGAATCGGGCCGGATCCAGAAGCTCCTGGCCTTCCCCAACGGCAAGAACATCAATCCCCAGTGGACGGCCGATTCCCAGTCCCTTTACTTCATGTCCGACCAGAGCGGCAAGACGGACATCTACCGGATCGACGTGGGCACGGCCAAGATCACCCAGGTCACGAACCTGAATACGGGCGTCTCCGGGATCACCGAGCTCAGCCCCTGCCTGTCCGTGGCCCAGGTGACGGGACGCCTGGTCTTCTCCGGCTATCTCGACGGGTACTATTCGATCTACTCGATCGACGACCAGGCTACGCTGGCCGGCCAAACTTTCCTGGCCCAGTTCGAGCGCGATCCGGCCATCCTGGCCGCCCGCAAGGAGCCCGAGGGCTCTCTCCTGGGCCTGCTCAAGAACCCGCTCTTCGGCCTGCCCAAGGACCAGAACTTCACCGTCTCCGATTACAAACCCCGGCTGGGCCTCGATTACGTTTCGCCGCCCAACATCGCCATCGGGGTCGACCGCTACGGCACCTACGGAGCCGGCGGTCTGTCCGCCTATTGGAGCGACATGCTGGGCTACCAAACGATCGTCACGACCGCTTTCACGGGCTCGCGGCTCATCGACACGTCCGGCGTCCTGGGCTACCTCAACAACCGGCACAGGTTCAATTGGGGCGCGGCGGCCCAGCGGATCGTCTATCCCTATCCCTATTACTCGTACTACCAGGCGGATGGCCTCATCTACGAGATCGAGGACATCTACCGGCTGATCAACTACGACCTGTCCTTCTTCGGCCAGTACCCTCTCAGCCAGGTCAGCCGCTTCCAGCTCAGCGCCGGCTACCGCATTACGGACTATAACCACACGATCTACCAGCGCATCTACGATATAAACGGCTACCTGATCGATTATCAGAAATTCAATCCCGGGGACATGCCCGAGGCCATGAACTACGCCTACCTCACCGGCGGCTATTATTACGACACCGGGATATTCGGGGCGACCAGCCCCATCCTGGGCCAGAACCTGGGCATTGCCGTCTCGCCAGCCGTCGGAAAGATCAATTTCAATACGCTGTCCATCGATTTCCGGAAGTACATCATGCCCCTCCGGCCGTTCACGCTGGCCTTCCGGGCCATGCACCTCGGCCGGTACGGCAAGGACTCCGAGGATACCCGGTTCTATCCCCTCTACCTCGCCTACTGGGACCTCGTCCGCGGATACGAGTCGGTCAGCAGCGAGGAGATGGCCGCCTACCAAGCCGACCCCACCCAGGCCTTTGATTTCGGCCGCCTCTATGGCAGCCGCATGTTGATGGGCAACGTCGAGCTACGCTTCCCCTTGCTGGGCCTCCTGGGGATCGGCAAAGGCTATTTCGGCGCCTGGCCGCTCGAGTTCTACGGCTTCTTCGATTGGGGGATCGTCTACGCTTCGAATCCCAGCTCCTGGTGGGGCGGCTACGACGAAGAGGGCAATCCGGTCCCGGAAAAGGTCAAGCCCTGGTTCGCCGGCGGCGACCGCAAGCCCATCCGCAGCTACGGCGTCGGGCTGCGGACGAACCTCTTCGGCTACCTTGTCCTCGGTCTGAACTACGTCTATCCGATGGACCGGCCGATCCGCAGCTGGCACTTCCAGGTGAGCATCAGCCCCGGCTTCTAGGTGCTCGAGCGAATCCGTCGTACCGGAGCGTTCCTGCGGGAACGCTCCGGCACGACTTCTCATTCCCGGACAAACGATCTTCGATGGGGGAGGAGGGGAAAGATGTTCCGTTATCGCGCGCTCATCGCTTTGGCTATGGCCGTGCTGGCTTCGGCCGCTCCGGCCCTGGCGCAGTGGTCGTTCGACGCCGAGAGCGGCGTCGCCTGGAGCGGTTACAACGACGTCCGGATCCCGGGCGACGGGGGGACGCTCTTTTCGCTGTCTCGCGAACTTCGGGCCGAGAGCCGGGCGTTCGTCCGCCTCCGTCTCAGCTGGCAGTTCCATCCCCGCCACACGCTGTCCGTGCTTTTTGCCCCGCTCGAATTACGCTCGGCGGGGGCCCTCGATCGGGCCGTCGTCTTCGCCGGCGAGGTCTTCCCGGCCGGCGAGCCTCTCCGGGGGACCTACGTCTTCAACTCCTATCGGCTGACCTACCGCTACTCGCTCGTCCGCAAGCCGCGGTTCGAGGCCGGATTGGGTCTGACGGTCAAGGTCCGCGACGCCCTCATCCGCCTGGAGGATGCGGAGCGGCGGGCCGAGAAGACCGACCTCGGTGTCGTGCCGCTCATCAATTTCCGCGTCTTCTGGAGGCTCGGCCGGAGCTGGGGACTGCTCTTCGACGGCGACGCCCTGGCCGCGCCTCAGGGCCGGGCCGAGGACGTTTCGCTGTCCCTCTGGACGGATCTCTCGAAGGCGCTGCGCCTGAGGGTCGGCTACCGCCTGCTCGAGGGCGGCGCCGAGAATGACGAGGTCTATACCTTCGCCTTGGTCAATTACGCTTTCGCCGGGCTGACCCTGAACTTCTAAACCGGAAGTTTAGACCTTCGGGAACCAAGGAACGAAGGCGCTCGTCCGGCGGGCGTAGGCTTGGAACTCCGGGTTCCCGGCGTACCTCTTCTCGAGCAGCGGAACGCCCGAGACCTTGGCCAGCAGGAAGGTGATGAGGAGCGGGCTTGCGACCGTGACCCAGCCGTGGGGGTAGGCGAGGGCGACCAGGAAGATCCCCCACCACATCAGCGATTCGCCGAAATAGTTCGGGTGCCGGCTGTACTTCCAGAGCCCCCGGTCCATGATCCGGCCCTTGTTGGCCGGATCGCGCTTGAAGCGAACCAGCTGCGCGTCCCCGACCGCTTCGAAGACGAAGCCGACCGACCAAACAACCAAGCCGGCGAGCCGCCACGGAAAGGCCCAGCCCGGCGACGCCAACGGACTCTTGTTGACGAACACGATCGGCGAGCTGATAACGAGCAGGAAGAAGGCTTGGAGCAGGAAGACCTGGAGGTAGCTCCTCCAGGCGAACGAACGGCCCCAGCTCCGGCGCCATCCGGCATAACGGGGATCTTCGCCCCTGCCCCGATTTCGCCGGAAGATGTGAACGGACAGCCTCAGGCCCCAGAGGACGACCAACCCGGTCACGAGCGCGGACAGATAATGGGTGGTGCCGCGCGCGAAGGTGAAGCCCGCCACAAGAACGAACCCCAGCCCCCAGGCGATGTCCGCCAGGGAATTGTCTTTCCGGATCAGGGCGATAACGAACCAGACCGTCATATAGAAGGCGATGAGGACCGCGCACCGCCCGAGCTCGCTGAGGAATCCGGACATATCCGCCTCCCGCTCCGCCCGACGTGGCTGGGCCGGGCCGAAACTTATTCGAAAGTCAGACCGATCCCGACGACGCCGATGCCGTTGTGGGCCCCGACGACGGGCGAGACCTCGGAGATGAAGGCGGGCTTCTTCCCCAGCATCGCTTCCAGGGCCTCGGCGTAGCGCAAAGCCCGGAAGGGATTCTGGGCGTGGACGAGGCCGTAGTTCCACACGGGCCGGCCGGCCGTCGCCTTGCGGATGAGGCCGAGGATCTTCTTCATGTTGGCCCGGCGGCTGAAGGATTTGCCTAGGATGGCCGCCTTTCCGACGGGGTCCAGCGTGACGATGGGCTTGATGTTGAACGCCGCGGCCAGAAGGCCTTTGAGCGGGCTGACCCGGCCGCCGCGGACCATGTACTTCAGCGTCTTCACATCGACCCACAGGCGCGTCTTTCCGACCCACTCTTCGGCCGCTCCGGCGATCTCCTCGAACCGTCGCCCGGCCCGGATCGCCTCGGCGATGCGGAGGACGATCAGGCCCTCCGAGACGGACAGGTGGCGGGAGTCGATGACGGCCACCCGGGAGGCGTCGAGGCCGAGGGCTTCGCGGGCCTGGAGGATCTGGGCATGGAAGCCGGTCAGGCCGCCCGAGATGGAGACGGCGACCACCGCGTCGGAGTGGGCGGCCAGGAACTCCAGGGCCCTCTGGACGTGGGCCTGGGCCGGCTGGGCGCTCTTGGGCACGTCCCTTTTCGTCCGGAGGAGGTCGTAGAAGCGGTCGGGCTCGATCGTCACCTTGTCGAGGAACAGGCTGTCGCCGAAGAAGAGATTGAAGGGCACGACGTGGACCTGATGGTCGTCGAGGACGGCCTTCGGCAGATCGCAGGCCGAGTCCGTGAGGACGGCGATCGGCGCCTGGCGCTCGTGGGCGGCCTCGTACTGCCGGAGCATGTCGTCGGCCTTGATATCCTGGATGGTGCCGTGTTTCTGGAGCTCGAAGAAAAGGCCGGCCGCGTCGTCGGTGTGGACGTGAAGACGGAGCTTGCGCGGAGAGCCGGCGACAACGGCCGAATCGCCGAAGCCCCGCACGAGGACCTGGACGGCGTCGACGTCGATGGCCTCGCCGACGAGCAGGGCCTCCGAGCAGAACCGCTTCGTCACCGTCGAGCGGGACGCGGGGAGTTCCCCGGCGCGGGGCAGGTCGGCGGCCTCGGCGGCGCGTATGTTCTTGATGCTGCCCTTGCGGATGAAGCCGACGACGCCCTGGAGGAAATCGAAGAAGCCCCTGGCCCCGGCGTCGACGACACCCGCCCGGGCCAGGACGGCCAGCTTCTTGGGGGTGTCCGCGAGGGATCTCTCGGCGATAGGCAGCGAATAGGTCAGGAGCTCGGCGAAGTCGGTCATCTTCAGCCGTTGCTCGTAGAGGGCTTCGGCCCAGTCATGTAGGAGCGTGATCATCGTGCCTTCGACCGGCGTCAGGACGGCCCGGCGGGCGTGCTGGACGGCCCGGCGGACGCTCTCGGCGAAGCGGCGGACCGACAGGCGGCGCTCGCCCCGGACCTCCTGGCTCAACCCGTAGAGGAACTGGGCGAAGATGAGGCCCGAATTGCCGCGGGCCCCGACCAGGGCCGCGTCGGCGATGGAGCCCAGGGCTTCCGTTGCCGAAGGATGGGCCTTGGCCCCCGCGGCGATCGAGCGCATGGTCGAGGCCAGGTTGGTGCCCGTATCGGAGTCCGGGATGGGGAAGACGTTGATCTTATTGAGATAGGCCTGGTCGCGGATGACCGCCTGGCCCCCCGCCAGGAAGGCGTAGTAAAGACGATGGCCGTCGAGATATCGGATCTTCATCTTGGACTCAGCCTGTCTCCCTCTCTGCCGTGACCATTTTATCACATTCCCCGGCCCAAGCCCCGGCCGTGGGCCGAACGGGTCCGGGGTCGGATCAGAGCCGCCCCTGATCGGTCTCAGCCAAGGCCGGCGGCTTGAAGGCCAAGGCCAGGACGATCGCGGCTCCGAGCGCGGTCAGGCAGGGAAGCAGGAACATCGACCGGAAGTCCGTGATGCCTCCCGCCGTGAAGACGGATTGGATCAGCCAAGGGCCGAGCGTGTTGGCGGCCAGGACTCCCAGGCCGAGGATCATGACGTTGAACAGGCCCTGGGCGCTGGAGCGGACGTCCTTGGGGAAATAGGTGTCCACGAAGATGTAGACCGTGGCGAAGAAGAAGGCGTAGCAGATCCCGTGCAGGACCTGGATGGCCACGATCATCCAGGGCTCGGAGGGGAAAAAGGCGTAGACGCCGAACCGGGCGGCGTGCCCGAGGATGCCGATCAGCATCGTGAGCCGCCACCCCAATTTCTTCAGTACTGCGCCCAGGATGAGCATGGTCAGGATCTCGGAGACCTGGCCCAGGCTCATGACGGGCATGATCCAGTTGCCGGCAACGCCCACACCTCCGGCCTCGGGGGCGGTGCCGAGGAACGTGCCGGTCCAGTTGAAATAGAGATTGTGAACGAAAGCGTCGATGAACGTGATGAGCCAAAGGACCAGGACGAAGGGGTGTTTGAGCAGCTTGACCGCTTCGAGCCAGGCGAAGCGCTCCGTGGACGATGTCCCCGCCGTTCTCTTCTTCGGGGGCGTGTGGGGGAGAAGCAGGCTGTAGGCGGCCAGGACGACCGAAACGATCCCCGCCACGATGAACGTCCAGCGCGTGGCCTGTTTCAACGCCTGACCCGTGAGCCCCGAGGCGAGGGCCGTTCCCAGCCAATCGACCAAGCCCTTGGGCGCGGCGGCCTTGACCCGGGCCCAGTCCACGAAGATGAACGTGAACGGCCAGGCGGCCAGTATCCAGCCCAGCGTCCCGCCCATGCGGACCAGCCCGAACTCCTTCTTGGCGTCCTTCATGTGGGCGAAGGCGATCGAATTGGCGATCGAGATGGTCGGGACGTAGAACAGGCAGTGAACGAGCATCAGGCCGAAGAAGGGCCAGAAGGAACGGGTGAATCCCAAGGCGAGGATCGCCAGCCCGCCGACAAGGTGGCTGAACCCGAGGAACCTTTCCGCGGCGAAATGGCGGTCCGCGAACTGGTTGCTGAAGAACATGCCGACGATGGCGGAAAGAGGGAAGGCGTTCAGGACCCAGGCCTGCTGGATCGGCGTGAAGCCGAGGCTGGGCAGGTAGCTGAATATGAGGGGCAGCCAGGCTCCCCAGATGAAGAACTCCATGACCATCATGAGGAACAGCTTGTTGCGCGGGCTCTTCGTCTCGGTCATGTTCGGGTCTCCTTGAATCTCGCCTTCGGAGGCGTCTGGTCAGAGCTCCTTGATAAAGACGTTCCGGAAGAAGGGCGGCGATTGGCTGTCGTGGTTCTGCAGGCCTATGTAGCCCTCCGGCGCCAGGTCCCGGACCTTGCCGCCGGGATGGGATTCCCAGTCGAGGACGGTCTTGCCGTTGAGCTCGACCTTGAGGCGCGGGCCCCTGAACTCGATGCGCATGTGGTTCCACTCGCCGGTCGGCTTCGAGGCCAGGACCTTGGGGGCCTCGATGTCGTAGGCCGCTCCTGTGTGGTGGATGCCGGTCGAGGTGTCGTCGACCTGAATCTCGATCGAATGATAGATGTAGTCGTCGCTCACGGGGACCTCGGGGACGCGGATGAAAATGCCCGAATTCGTGGTCGGCGTCGAGCACTTGAACTCGCACTCGAGGACGAAGTCCTTGAGCTTCTTGCCGTACCAGAGCAAGCCCATGCCGCCCTGGCCCTTGAGGACGCCCGTCTTCGCGTCGCACTCGAAATACCCCGGGCCGTAGTGGTTCCAGCCGTACTTCTCGTAGCCGCCGTAGCCACGCCTGAGGATCTGCGTCCAGCCGTCGTAGTAGGTGACGCTCTTGACGTAGGCCATGCTCTTGCGGAAGGCGGGCATGGGATCGCCGACCTCGGCCTCGTTCTCGTATTCCATCGTCAGGTAGCCGTCGTAGTCCTGGAGGGTCAGCTCGGCCAGGAGGTCGCGGAGGAAGCCCTTGCCGGAGCCCCAGGGGACGTCGTCGACGCCCTTGGCCGTGCCGAAGTCGCTGCGGTCCTTGAGGTGGACGTCCAGGATGCGGCCCTGGAGCAGCCTGAAGGCCTCGCGCGGGTCGTTCATGCCTCTCATCCAGTGGCCGCTGTCGGCGCAGGAGCCGATGCGGGCATCCTTGCCGTCGACGTGGCCGAAAACGGTCTCGGGCAGGTTGTATTTCGAGGGCGCGGGGTGGTTGTGGATGGCGATC
>JBFYNT010000079.1:0-2743 GCA_041304225.1 Candidatus Aminicenantota bacterium | reverse complement strand
TGCCGAGCAGGTCGAGCCGGTGCTCGACGATGGCCCGGGCCACCGACGGCGTGTACTCCGGCCGCAGGGTGATCGAGCGGCCGCCCTTGTCGACGAAGGTGTACATCTCTTTGGTGACGATGTCGGAGGCCGGCCCGGTGCCCTTCTCGAAAAGCTCGGTGGACTCGAAGACCGGGGCCCGGAGCTCCCGGTAGCCGTAGCTTTCGAATATCTCCCTGGCCAGGCGCTCGAGGGCCTGCCACTTCTCGACCTCGCCGGGGAGGATGTCCCTGGTGCCCTTGACGGCCGCGAGCTCTTTGCGGGGGGAGGAGTCTTCGCTCACCGCTCTTCGAAGACCCCGATCTTGCGGATTCTCCGGTATCTCTCCTCGAGGAGCTCCTCGACGGGCTTGTCCTCGAGCTTCTTGAGCGCCTGGTAGAGGTGCTTGTCGACGTTCTTGAAGGTCTGCTCGGGATCGATGTGGGCCCCGCCGGCCGGCTCGGGGATGATCTTGTCGATGATGCCGAGCTCCAGGAGCTTCTCGGCCCGGATGCCCAGGTTCTCGGCGGCCTCCTCGACGGCGTTCTGGTCCTTCCACACGATGGCCGCGCAGCCTTCGGGTGAGATGACGGAGTAGAAGGAGTGCTCGAGCATCATCAGCTGGTCGCCGAAGCCGATTCCCAGGCCGCCGCCGCTGCCGCCTTCGCCGATGACGACGTTGACGATGGGCGTCTTGAGCATGGCGATGGCCTTGAGATTGTTGGCGATGGCCTCGGCCTGGCCGCGCTCCTCGGCGCCGATCCCCGGATAGGCCCCCGGGGTGTCGATGAGGGTGACGACAGGAAAGCCGAACTTCTCGGCCTCCTGCATGACCCGCAGGGCCTTGCGGTAGCCCTCGGGGTTGGCCTGGCCGAAGTTGCGGTCGATGCGGGCCCGGGTCGTCCGGCCCTTCTGGTGGCCGATGACGGCCACGGTCCGGCCCTTGTAGAAGGCCAGTCCGGCGACGATGGCCGGGTCGTCGGCGAAGCGCCGATCGCCGTGCATCTCCATGAAGTCCTGGAAGAGGAAGGCGATGTAGTCCAGGGTGTAGGGACGCTTGGGGTGGCGGGCGATCTGGACGATGTTGATGGTGGACAGGTTGGGCAAGATCTTGGCCCATTCCTTCTCGATCTCCGCCCGCAGGACGGCGATCCGGTCCTTCTTATCGATGACGTCGGTCTCGTTCAGGGCGTCGATCTGGTCCTTCAGGGACAGGATGCCCTTCTCAAGACTATAAAACTCCACCGATTTTTCCATGTTCCGCTCTTTCAAGGGGTTACGATACGGGCCTATTCTATGGGCCAACCGGGGTCAAGTCAAGCCGGGCCTCGCGGATCATCCTCTCCTAGGAATTCGCTCTCCGTAGACGCTGGCGGACGACCTCGAACAGAAAGACGGCGGCGGCGGCGGCGACGTTGAGGGACCCGACCCGCCCCCCCAAAGGGATGGCCAGGACCTTGTCGCAGGTCTTGCGGACCAGGGGCCGCAGGCCCCGGCCCTCGGAGCCGAGGACGATGCCGACGGGCCCGGTGTAGTCGAAGGCGTACCAAGGCTCCTCGCCGGAGCCCTCGGCGCCGACGAGCCAGAGGCCCTTGTCCTTGAGCTCCTCCATGGCCCGGACTAGGTTGGGGACGCGGGCGACGGGCAGGTGTTCGAGGGCCCCCGCCGAGACCTGGTCGACCGTTTCCGTCAGGCCGGCCGAGCGGCGCTCGGGCAGGATGAGGCCGTCGGCCCCGGCCCCCTCGGCGCTCCGGACGATGGCCCCTAGGTTCTGGGGGTCTTCGACCTCGTCGAGGATGACCACGAACGGCGTCTTGGAACGGGCCAGGATGTCCTCCAGGCTGGCGTACTCCTTGGGGGAGACTTCGGCCATGACGCCCTGGTGGCCGGGCGCGAGCTGGTCGAGGCGGCGCGCCGGGACGACGACCACGGGGACGTGATGGCCCTTGGCCTCGCGGATGACCTCGCCGATCCGGGCGTGGCCCCGCTCCTCCTGGACGAAGACCTTGTTGACCCGCTCGGGGGCGGACTTGAGGGCTTCGAGCAGGGGATTGATGCGGATGATGCGGTCCATGGGAGCATTATATCAATTTGTCTCCGCCGCGCGCATCGGGTAAAATGACACGGACCCGAAACCCAGGGAGACCGACCATGCCGGACAGCATCAAGACGACCCGGATCGCGTTCGTCGTCGCCGCGGGACTGGAATTCGCGACGGCGGCCCTCTTCGCCTTCATCTTCCTCTCCGGGGCCGTCCTCATCGGCTGGGGGACCGAGGGCCGGGGCCTCCTCGGCAGCGCCCTTCTCGGTACGACCGGCATCCTGCTCGCCGTCGCCTTCGCCGCCTTCGGAGTCGCCGATCTCGTCATCGCCGCGGGGATCGCCAAAGGCAAGCCCTGGGCCCGGTTCGCCGGCGCCGCCATGGCCGTCGTCCTGCTGGCCGGCGTTCCGGTCGGCACGGTCCTGGGGATCATCGCCCTCGCGGGGCTCATGGGCGGTGACGCCCGCGACTGGTTCGGAGGCGCGTCCGTTCCCCGTCACGCGCCGCGCGTTCCCCCGGCGGCCGCGTAGACCTTCGCCCGCCTTTCTGATATCCTAGTAATACAGTAGGAATTAGTCCCGGGGAGCGCGTCCATGGCCAAAAGACAGATCATCGAGATCGATCGCGAGAGATGCGACGGCTGCGGGCTCTGCGCGACCGCCTGCGCCGAGGGGGCGCTGGCGC
>JBFYNT010000078.1:0-3712 GCA_041304225.1 Candidatus Aminicenantota bacterium | reverse complement strand
TCGAAGAACCAGGTCATGTCCCTGCCGGAGACCTCGTTGACAACGGCGACGAAATCGGCCTTCGTCGGGTGTTTGTACCGGTAGCGCATGTGGTAGGTCCGCATGATCCTCGACCAGACCGGCTCGCCGAGGAGCCGTTCGAGCGTCTCGAGGAGCGTCGCAGCGCGCATGTAGACGTTGGCGCCGTAGCTGCCGCTGTTGTAGAACTTCCAGGACCAGGCGGTCACAGGATCGTAGCGGACGGTGTTGATGGCCGCGGCCCGGTTGAGCTCGAAATCGAAGTTCCTGGGCAGGCGGAGGAACCAGTCGAGGGGAAAGCCCTTGAAAACGAAGGACATGGCCCCGGGCCCGTAGGCCTTGGCCAGGACCTTTCCCGTCGAGTAGGTGTTGAAGCCCTCGTCGAGCCAGGCCGCCTCGAACTCGTTGTTGGCCGCGAGGCCGTACCAGTAGCCGTGGCCGAACTCGTGGACGATGACCCCCTCCGGCGAGAGGACGTCCCGGCTGGGCATGACCCGCGTTCCCGCGGTGAAGAGGGTCGGATACTCCATGCCGCCGCTCTCCGTGCGGAAGGGCGGATCGACCATGGTCACCGTCTCGTAGGGATAGGGCCCGTACCAGAGGCCGTAGTATTTGATGGCCGCCCGGAGGGCCTTGAAGTGCCGGTCGATCTGGGACCTGTGCTCCGGGGCGATGAGCAGGATCATCTTGACGTCGGGCAGCCGGACGTCCTCGACGGGCAGGCCCAGCAGCGCGGCCGTCTCGGCGTACTCCGCCGGCGTCACCTCCCGGTCGGCCACGAAATCCCGTTCGATCTTGAGGTAGCGGGGATCGGCCATCCAGGCGAAATCGTGGACCATGGCCTGGCGGAAGGTGGCGGTCGTCCGTCCGGTCGCCTCGTCCACCCGGGCCTCGGTCTGCTTGCCCGAGGAGCCGATGACGAACCGGCTGGGCGCCGTGATGTGGACGACGAAATCGGCGAAGTCGGCGAAGAACTCGGAGTTCTGGTGGTAGGCGTGGCAGTTCCAGCCCCGGCCCGCCTCGTAGACCCCGGGCTTGGGGAACCACTGGGCGATGAAGAAAGAGTCCTTGTAGTAGCCGGACCGGGCTACGGTCCGGGGGACCTTGCTGCGAAACTCGAGCCGGAGCCGGACGCTTTCGCCCGGCTGGACGGGCGCCGGGAAGAGGACCCGGGCGACTGTCTGGTCGCCGGGGTGCTCCGGCCCGTCGGGAGTGACGTACTGGAAGGCCGGCCTGAGATCGGAGCCGTCGGCCAAGCGGATGTCCGTGACCTCGATCCAGCCCCATTCTCCGTCCTTCGGCGAGGGACCGCCTCCGAACATGGTCTCGGCGGCGGCCTCGCGGAGGAAGACGCTGTCCTCGTTCTTGAAGGCGTTCCAGTAAAGGTGGAAGAGCATGTCGGGCACGGCCTCGGCGGTCGGGTTCGTCCAGACGATCTCCTCTTTGCCGAGGAGCATCTTCCCGGCGGCGTCGAGCTCGACCCAGATCTCGTAGCGGAGCCCGGGCGCTCCGCCGGTCGCGGCGGGCGGCGGGTCCTGGGCCGGCCGGGCCGCTGACGGAAGGACCAGGAGCGCGGCCGCGAGCAGGCAGATGGAAGCGTTGCGTTCGTTCATGAGGTACCCCCTTGATAGGCCCAAATCAGCCCTTCAGCCATTCCTCCCAGGCGCCGGACCTGGGGAAATTGAGGAACGTGAGGAACAGGGACACGAACAGGAGCTTGTAGAAATCCAAGGCCTGGCCGGCGACGAGGAAGAGGGCCAGGCCGGCGATGGCCGGGACCTCGCCCAGGACGAGCATCACCAGGGACGCGCTCTGGATCCGCCGCAGGGCGGCCGGAAGGTCGTCGGTGTCGCGGCGGCGGAAAAGCCCCGGCCTGAGTACGAGGATGAGGAGGACGACGGCCGCCGCCGTCCCGTAAGCCGCGTAGCGCAGGGGCTGCGGATCGCCGGCCGCGAGGAAACCATGGAACGGCCGCACGATCCGGCGCACGGTCTCGACGAGGGCCAGGTAGATCGCCAGGCTCGCGCCCAGGGCGATCCCGACCAGGACGGCGGGCCTGAGGTGGGTCCGCAATTCTTCTCGAGGATCCATGATGACCTCCGGACGCGTCGGCCGGTCGTTCCGGCCTTTTCCAGCGGATTATATGAGAATACGCCCCGTCAGGCAATCGCGGCCTGCGCGCGCAGAAGACCGGCGGGCGGCGCCTAGTCGACGTAGAGCAGGAAGCCCTTCAGGTAGGCGGTCTCTGGATGATAGACGTTGACGGGATGGTCCAAGGCCTGACGGTGTTTTTGGAGGATGCGGACCCTTCGTCCCGCTTCGTGCGCGGCCTGGAAGACCACCTGCTGGAAGAGGCCCTCGTCGACGAAGTGGGAGCAGGAGAAGGTCAGCAGCAGGCCCGGCGCCTTGAGCCGTTGCAGGGCCAGACGGTTGATGTCCTTGTAGCCGCGGCAGGCGGCGACGACATCGGTCCTCCTCTTGGCGAACGCCGGCGGATCGAGGATGACGAAATCGTGATCGAGGGCGGGCTCGCGGAGGAACTCGAAGACGTCGGCCGTGAAGAACAGTCCGGAATCGGCCGGGAGGCCGTTGAGCTCAAAGTTCTCCTGGGCCAGCTCAAGCGCCGAGGCCGAGGTATCGACCGAGTCGGCCCGGAGGGCGCCGCCGAGGAGGGCGCAGACCGAGAACGAGCCGGTATATGAGAACGCGTTGAGGACCCGGCGTCCGGAGGCGAACAGGCGGACGAGGGCCCGGGATTCCCTCTGGTCGAGGTAGAAGCCGGTCTTCTGCCCTTTGGCCAATCCGACCCAGTAAGGGATCCCCGCTTCGAGGATGCGGACCCGGTCGGCCGGCTCCCCCGCCAGGAGGGCTTCGGCGGGCTCGAGGCCCTCTTCCTTGCGGGCCGGAAGCTCCGATCGTTCGATCACGGACCGGGGTTTGAGCGCCGCCGAGAGGAGGTCCACGACGAGCGGCTTGAGCTTCTCCATGCCCAGCGTCGCGACCTGGAGGACAAGGACGTCGGCGTACATGTCCGCGACGAGCCCCGGCAGCCCGTCCCCTTCCGAGTTGATCAGCCGGCGGGCGTTCGTCACGGCCGGGTCGAACAGCATCGCCCGGAGCTTTAGCGCCCGTTCGACGCTTCGCCGCACGGCCGCCTCGGGCGGCTCCTCGCCGAAGGCGATCATCCGTCCGGTGATCGAGCTCTTCCGATTGAAGTAGCCGTGCCCCAGGAGCTCTCCCCCGGAGGCGCGGACGGCCAGGATGTCGCCGTCCTCGAAGTCGGGCAGGTCCCGGATGGCCCCGGAGAAGATCCAGTGGTGGCGGTTGCGGACGGCCTTGTCACGCCCGGCCTTGAGGACCGCCGCCTTCATGCGGGCCTCCCGGCCAGAAGCCGGACGACCGGCCGGTCCGGCTTGGAGAACTCCGCCTCGACCATGTCGGCGGGGGCGAGCCAGCGGATCTCGTCGTGGTCGGTGAGCCGGGACGGATCGCCGAGGAGCTCGGTGCGGAAGACGACGAGCTCGAAGCGGGCCGTGGGCCCGGCGAACGGCACGGTGCAGAGCCGCTCGCCGATCCGGGCCCGGACGCCCAGCTCCTCCCCGAGTTCCCGCTCGAGCCCCCGCTCGGGCGACTCCCCGTCTTCGAGCTTGCCGCCGGGGAATTCCCAGAGCCCGCCGGCCACGAGCTCCGGCTT
>JBFYNT010000077.1:0-4175 GCA_041304225.1 Candidatus Aminicenantota bacterium | reverse complement strand
TGCGCCGGGCGTTGAAGAGATAGACCCGGGCCGTCGAGGCCGAACAAACCAGGACCTCGGCGATGTCCTTGGCGGCGTAGCCCTCGTTGGCCCATAGGCAGAGGGCGGTCCGCTCTTTCGGCGACAGGGACGCGAGCAGCGTCGAGGGCAGGGGCGTGGGTTCGGACGGGCCGGGATCCCCGCCCCGCCCGGCGACGGAGGGCTCGAACCGGGCCCGCGCCGAGAAGTCCGCGAAGCGCCTTTTTTTCCTGAGCATGTCGAGCGATCTCCTGTAGGCGATGGTCAGGAGCCAGGTCTTGAAGCTCCTCTCCCGGTCGTACCGGTCGAGGCGGCGGAAGACCTGGAGGAAGGTCTCCTGGCAGACGTCCTCGGCATCCTGCCGGTTGCCGACGACGTTGAGGGCCACGGACAGGACGAGGTTGCCGTAGGCCTCGAACATCGCCCGGGAAGCGACAGGGCTCTCCCGCAGACAGCCGTCGATGATCTCCTGCTCGTCCACGGGAAGCCTCGTCCTTCTTCCAACGAGATTACGCCCGCGCCCGGCGGCGCGTTTAGGGGGCGCTCCGCTCCCCCGCTCTATTGGTACACCTTTAAAGAGGTCTTGTCATTCCTTTAAGTGTAGGCGAGTTAAACAGGCGATCCCGACATTGGAAAAGTTCAGCCGGGACGCGTGCCGGACGAGGGGAGTTTCCCGGGAAACCGCTAAAACGTGTTTGAGCGAGGCTTAGCGCAAGCCGAGCGAGTTGTTTTAGCGCCGAGTCCGGCGCACGTCCCGGCGTCTTCGGACTTTTCCAGGAGGGAGAGCTTGTTTAGCGAGCCTGCTTTGACTTCCACGGGGGTCTTTGCTAGATTTTGACGGACATGAACCCACCGGAAAACCCCAAGTCCAAGAAGGCCCCGCTCCCCCGGACGGCCGCCCCGAAGGCCCACGACGGAGAGGACCGCTACAAGGCCCTCGTCGAACAGCTCCCCGTCGGCGTCTACCGGACGACGCCTGAGGGCCTGTTCATCGAGGCCAACGCGACCTTGGCCCGCATGCTCGGATACCGGAAGCCTCAGGACCTGTTCGTCTGCAACGTCAAGGATTTCTACGTCCGGGGCGACGACCGGGACAAGCACCTGGACAAGCTGAGCGCCAAGATCACCGCCTTCCAGGAGTTCGAGCTGTGCAAGGCCAACGGCCGCAGGTTCTGGGCCCGGGACTACTGCCGGGCCATCAAGGGGCCTAATGGCCGGATCGTCCACTACGACGGGATCCTGGTCGACATCACCGAGAGGAAGACGGCCGAGAGGAGGCTCGAGCTCGCCAACCGCAAGCTCCGGCTGAGCAACGAGAAGCTGGCGGACCAGTCGACCTCCGACCACCTCACCGGTCTCCACAACCGCCGGGGCTTCTTCTCCTTCGGCCTCCAGCAGATGAAGATCGCCAAGCGCCTCAAGTCCGACAACTACCTGGTCTTCCTGGACATCGACAACCTCAAGGAGGTCAACGACGAGTACGGCCACGCCGTCGGGGACCTCCTCCTCCAGGGCGTCGGATCCATCCTCCGGGGGACTCTCCGCGAATCCGACGTCATCGGGCGCATCGGCGGCGACGAGTTCGCCGTGCTGGCCATGCGCTCGAAGGGCCTCGGCGAGCGCAACCTGATCGCCCGGATCGAGGAAGGCATGCAGGCCTTCCGGTTCAAGGCCTATCCCCGGCTGCGCCTGTCCGTCAGCATGGGCGCCGTCCGCGTCGATCCCCAGAAATACCAGCAGCTCGACGATTTCCTGGCCCATGCCGATTTCCTGATGTACCAAGAAAAGAGAAAGAAAGAAAGGCAGGAACAGACACCATGACCAAGCCGAAGTCCCCCGTCAGCATCGCCGTCCTGATCCTCCTCGCCGGCTTCGCCCTCGCGGCCGCCCAGGACAAGCCGGCCGACAAGCCCGCCGAAAAGGTTGCGGCGCCGGCCGCGCCGCGTCCGATCGCCCTCCAGGACATCCTGGCCTGGAGATCGATCGGGGCCGCCGAGCTCTCCCCGAACGGCGCCTGGCTCATGTACGGGCTCAGCCCGGTCGAGGGCGAGAGCGAGGTCGTCATCCGGGAGACCCGGGGGACCAAGGAGCACCGTTTTCCCGTCGGCGAAGCGCCGCGCTTCGGGTCGTCCGTGCGGCCGGGCTTCTCGGCCGATTCCCGCTGGGCCGCGTTCCTCGTCTACCCCGGCACCAAGGAAACAAGATCCCTGAGGAAGGACAGGAAGAGGATCGCTTCGACGGCCGTCCTGGTCGACCTCGCGACGGGGGCGAAGACCGAGTTCGAGAAGGTCCGCGCCGTGTCCTTCTCCGGCGACAACCCGGGCTTCGTCGCCCTCCAGCGCTACGCCCCGGAGAGCCAGGAGAAGGAAAAGGACAAGTGGACGGGCTCCGACCTCCTTCTCCGCGAGCTGGCGACGGGCCAAGAGGTCAATATCGGCAACGTCGCCGAGTTCGCCTTCGACAAGGCCGGGGCGCGGCTGGCCCTGCTCATCGACGCCCAGGGTCTGGCCGGCAACGGCCTCCAGCTGCGCGACATGGCCAAGGGGACCGTCGTCTCCCTCGACAACGACAAGGCCGCCTACAAGTCCCTGGCCTGGACGGAGAAGGGTGAAGCCCTGGCCGTCCTCAAGGGGAAAGAGGACAAGGCCTACGAGGACAAGCTCTGGAGCGTCCTGGCTTTCGACGGCTTCGGCGGCCCCAAGGGCCCCCGTAAGACCGTCTACGATCCGGCCGCGGACAAGTCCTTCCCCGAGGGCATGACCGTAAGCCCCAACCGGAGCCCCGAGTGGACCGAGGGCTTCGACGCCATCCTCTTCGGGATCCAGGAGGCCAAGAAGAAAAAAGACGCCGACAAGAAGGACGCGCCCAAGGACGGACCGCCCGCCCCGCCGCCGGCCGACGAGTCCGACGAGGACATCCCCGACCTGGTCATCTGGCACGGCCAGGACAGCCGCCTCCAGGCCCAACAGCAGGTCCAGGAACAGAGGGACAAGAATTACAGCTACGAAGCCGAATACCGGCCGGCCGAGAAGACATTCATCCGGTTGGCCGCCGACGACCTCCGTTACATCGACGTGGCCCCCAAGGGCCGCTTCGCCGTCGGCCAGGATAACCGGGCCTACCAGCTCGACACCAGCCTCGACGGCCGCGGCTTCCAGGACATCTACGCCGTCGACATGAAGACCGGCCGGCGGACCCTGGCCCTGACTAAGAACCGCTGGTTTTTCGGAGCCCTCTACGACGGCTCCCATTTCCTGTACTACGACGACGGGCACTTCCATACCTACGACATGGTCACGGGCAAGTCCGTCAACATCACCAAGGACGTCCCGGCCTCGTTCTTCGACGAGGACAACGATACCAACGTCGTCAAGCCGCCCGATTACCCGGTCGGCTCGACCAAGGACGGCCTGAACGTCCTGCTCTCGGACGGCTGGGACGTCTGGTCGGTGCCCGTGAGCGGCGCCGGCAAGGCCGTCAACCTGACGGCGAACGGCGCCAAGGACCAGGTCCGCTACCGCCGCCTGAGGCTCGACCCCGAGGAGAAGGCCGTGGACCTCGGCCAACCGCAGTATTTCAGCGTCTACGGCGAGTGGACGAAGAAGGCCGGTTTCGCCCGCCTCGACAAGGGCCGGACCGCGCCGGCGACGCTCCTCTGGGACGACGCCGGGTTCGGCGGCCTGGCCAAGGCCCGCAAGGCCGACATCTACGTCTACACCCGCGACACCTCGAAGGATTACCCCGACTACTACGCCGCCGACGCGACGCTGCGGAACGGTCAGAGGGTCACCGAGGCCAATCCCCAGCAGAAGGACTTCCTCTGGACGGCGGGCGAGATCCTGCTCGATTACACCAGCGCCAAGGGCGACAAGCTCCAGGGCGCGCTCTTCCTCCCGGCCAACTACGAAAAGGGCAAGCGCTATCCGACCATCGTCTATTATTACGAGAAGATGTCGCAGCAGCTCCGGCGCTACGCCATGCCCTCGGCCAACGGCTTCAACAAGTCGGTCTACACGAGCAACGGCTATGCCGTCCTCTTCCCGGACATCACCTACAAGATCAACGATCCGGGCATGTCCGCGGTCTGGTGCGTCCTACCGGCGATCGACGCGGCCGTGGCCGCGGGGGTCGTCGACCGCTCCAAGGTCGGCCTGCAG
>JBFYNT010000076.1:0-5006 GCA_041304225.1 Candidatus Aminicenantota bacterium | reverse complement strand
CAACGACTTCAAGAATCTCCACGAGAAGTACCGGCTCGAGGGCAAGGTGCGGAGCGTCCTCGACGACGCGTACCGGAAGGCCCTCGGGGAAGCCATCCTCTACCGGCAAGGCGACGCGTGGGTGACGCGCTCAGGGCCTGCCGGAGCCATTGCCGGCGGGAAGTAGCGGCGGGCCGCGATCTCCTCGGCCGGGACGCCGATCTCGATCACGGGCACGACGCGTTCTATCGCCCGACCCTCCGGACGCGGGGATCCGAATATCGGTCGTTCTCGTCCGTGCTCGTCGACGAGAACTCCGAGACGACGGCACCCCTGTCACCGGCCTGGAACCAATGGAGGGAGTTGGGAGGTATCGTGAACTGGTCGCCGGGCCGGAGCACGATCTCGTGGCCGACGCTCAGGAAGGGCTTGTAGGCCCGCGGCACCCGGGCCTTCGGCTTCGGCGTCCGCTCGCCGGCGATGTAGAGATAGACCTCGCCGTAGCGGCAGCGGAAGGTCTCCTTTTTGCCGAGGTTCCGGCCGTTGACGCGGGGGTGGCGATGTTCCAGGCAGGTCTGGCGGGGCAGAAGGACCAGCTCCTTGGCGCAGTAGCGGTCGTTGTTCTCGTAGACGATGATCTCGATGCCCACGTGCTTGAGGTCGCCGAGACCTAGATCGGCCACTTCCATGGTCTCCCGTTCGTTTCGGGTGACGGCGATGCGGGCCCTGCGCAACAGGGCCAGGGCCTCGGCTTTGGCCTTCTCGATGTCCCTCGCTTTCATTGGTCCTCCGGCGCGATTATAACCCACGCGATCCCTCTTGGAAAGAGCTCCCGTGAGAGGCCGGCTATACAATCGCTGCCGACTTTGTTATATAATGAAAGTATGTTCCGGAGGCCAATGTGAGATTCACGTTTTCCATAAACGCGCGCCTGGCGCGCCCATGGCTCTTCTCTCTGCTCGCGGGGCTCCTCGTCTTCGCGTCCTTCGCCGCGGGTCAAGCCGCGCCGAAGCCGCAGCTGTCGGCCGCCCACAAGGCTTGGCTCGAGGACGAGGCCGTCCATATCATCTCCGCGACGGAAAGGTCCGTCTTCATGAAGCTCCGGACCGACCGGGAGCGGGAGCTTTTCATCGAGGCCTTCTGGAGGCAGCGGGACCCCACGCCCGGGACCGACGAGAACGAGTTCAAGACGGAGCACTTCCGCCGGATCGCCCATGCCAACCGCGTCCTCGGGCGGGAAACCTCGCGTCCCGGCTGGAAAACCGACCGCGGGCGCATCTATATCATCCTCGGCGAACCGCAGGACATCGAGAGGTACGAGGGCAGGTCCTCGACCTACGACACGGAGGTCTGGTTCTACCAGGGCAAGACGGACCTCGGGCTGCCTCCGGCGTTCTACGTGGCCTTTTTCAAGTCCGGCGGGTCCGGCGAGTTCCGGCTCTATAGCCCCATCGCGGACGGCCCCCACGCCCTGATGTCGGGCTATATCGGGGACGCGGACCCGAGGGCGGCTTACGAAAAGCTCCGAGAGATCGAACCCAACCTGGCCGAGATCTCCCTCTCTCTCGTGCCCGCCGAAGCCGGGACGGTGTATGGGAAGCCGTCGATGAACTCCGATCTGCTCATTCAGCAGATCGCCTCGGCCCCGACGCGCGGCGTCGAGTCCCTGTATGCCCAGAAGTTCCTGGCTTACAAGGACCTCGTCGAGGTCGAATACACGGCCAATTACATCGACAACGCCAGCCTACTGAGGGTTTTCAAAGACCCGTCGGGCCCTTACTTCGTCCATTACGCCGTCCAACCGAGCCGGTTGTCCGTGGGCCAGAGGGACCGCGCGTTCTTTGCGACCCTCAAAGTGAACGGCCGCGTCTCCGCTTCCGACGGGCGGCTCGTCTATCAGTACGACAAGTCCTTCGTCCTGAACCTGACCGAAGCCCAGATGGATGAGGCCAACCGGGTCCCGTTCAATCTCCAGGACATGTTCCCGCTCGTGGGCGGGGACTACACCGTGTCCCTCCTCGTCAAGAACGAGGTCTCGAAGGAATTCACCTCCGTCGAGCAGACCGTGCGGATCCCCGAAGCCGGGAAAGCGGTCCAGCTGACCCAGCCGCTGCTCGGGTATCGGGCCGTCCGGCTCGAACCCCCGGCGCGCCGGATGAAGGCCTTCCGCGTCGGCGCTCATCAGATCTTCTGCCAGCCGGACATGACCTTCTCGCGCCCGGAAACCCTGGCCGTCGTGTTCCAGGTCCATAACCTGGCCGGAGAGGCCGCCGCCGCGGCCGGGATCAGGCTCGAGTTCCTCAAGGACGGCCGGCCCTTCCGGTCGATCGTCAGGAAGCCGTCGGATTACGCGGACCTGCCGGATGTCCTTGAAGAGATCCCCCTCTCGGATTTCCCGCCCGCCCACTACGCGGTCAAGGTCGCCGTCGCCGCCGCGGGCGCGGACATCGTTTCGGCCACCGAGGAATTCGACGTGAGCTTCGCCGATCGCCTCCCCCGGCCGTGGTCCTACTCCCGGGTGCTCCCGGATGCCGGGGACCCCGTTTACTCGGGGATCATCGGCCTGCAGCTCTTCCAGCTCGGGCGCCTGGCCGAGGCCCAGACACTCCTTGAGAGCGCCTTCGCCCGGCTCCCGAATTCCGAGGACGCCGCCGCGGCCTTGGCCCGCCTCTACCTGGGCCGCGGAGCGGCTTCCGATGCCGTCCGGACGCTCGCGCCCTTCCTCGGTCCGGACCGGAAGCCGAGATATGAAACGTACGTTCTCGCCGCCCAGGCCCTGCGGCGCGCCGGGGAGACCGAGAAAGCGGTCCTGGCGCTCGAACGGGCCGTCGAACGCTACGGGGTCAATGCCGCCCTCATGAACCTGACGGGGGAGTGCTTGGCCGAGCTCGGCAGGGTCCCGGAGGCCCTGGCGGCGTTCGAGAGATCGCTCGCGCTCAGCCCCGACCAGCCGTCGGTCCGGGCGAGTCTCGAGGCGCTCAAGAAACGAAAATGATCCTGTTTCGATGGAGTCGGCCATGAGAATCCGCGCGATTGTTCCTTTGGTCCTTTTGAGCCTGGCGGTGGCCCTGCCGGCTCAGGATGATCTCGGCCGAGGCCGGATCAGCGGCGACGTCGTCGATGAGAGCGGGGCCAAGGTCATGGGCGCGCTGGTGATCGTCGATACCCCCCGGAGCAGCACGCGGATGGAGACCAAGACCGACAAGAAGGGCCATTTCGCCTTCGGCGGGCTGGGCACCGGAACCTGGCGCGTGACCGCTTCCAAAGAGGGGTATGTCGGCGCCGCTACGGAGATCCAGGTCAGCCAGATCAAGGCCAATCCGCCCGTCATTCTGACGCTCACGCGCGCGTCCGCGGGCGGAGCGGGGCCCTCCGCCGAGGCGGGCGGGAGCCTCCTCGACCGCGGGAACGCCCTGCTCAAGGAAGGCCGGTACGACGAGGCCCTCGCGGCCTTCGAGGAATTCGCCGTGCAGTTCCCGGAGATCTACGCCGTCCGTTTGAATATCGGCAGCGTCTTCATGGAGAAAGGGGACCTGGACAGGGCGGAAACCGAGTTCAAGTCCGTCCTCGACAAGAACGGCCCGGTTTTGGAAGACCTGAGAAAACAGAAGGACACGTCGCTCAAGGCCCTTTCGGGCCTGGGAGAAGCGGCCTTGAAGCGCGGCGATTTCGAGACCGCCCAGGGCTACTTCCGGAAGGCCCTCGAGATCTCGCCCGAGGATCCGGCCGCGGCCTACAACGTCGGCGAGATCTTCTTCTCCAACCAGAAGATCGACGAGGCCATCGGCTATTTCGAGCTGGCGATCAAGATCAAGAGCGATTGGCCGAAGGCCTACCACCGCCTGGGGCTGGTCTATCTCAACAAGGGCGACCTGCCCAAGGCCCTGGAGAACCTCAGGAAGTTCCTCGAACTCGACCCGCAGAATCCCGAAGCGGCGGGCGTCAAGGCGGCGGTCGCCGCGATCGAGAAGATCAAGAAATAACGCCGCGGTCCCGCGGCGGAAGAAGGGAGTCCTCCATGTTCGATCGAGACATCTATCGCGTCCGAAGGGACGGGCTGCGCCGGAACCTGAGCCGGGGCGTGGCCCTCTTCCTGGGGAACGATGAGAGCCCCATGAACTACGCGGACAATACCTACCCGTTCCGCCAGGACAGCTCGTTCCTCTATTATTTCGGCCTCGATACCCCCGGTCTGGCCGCGACGATCGACCTCGACGAGGGCACGGAGACCCTCTACGGCCCCGAGCTCACCGTCGAGGATTTCGTCTGGACCGGCCCGCTGCCTTCGTTGAAGGACCGGGCCGCCCTGACGGGCGTGGAGCGCGTGTTGGCGCCGGCCCGCCTCGAAGAGGACCTGAAGCGGATCCGGCAAGCCGGGAGGGAGGTCCATTTCCTGCCTCCGTATCGGCCCGAGAACAAGCTGAAGCTGCTGGCCTGGCTGGGGGTCCCTCCCGGCCGCGCCGCGGCCGAGGCTTCGGTGCCGTTCATCCGGGCCGTCGTCGAACAGAGGTCCGTCAAGTCGCCCGAGGAGGTCGCGGAGATCGAAAAGGCCGTCGACATCTCCCTCGATACGCATCTCGCGGCCCTGCGGATGGCCCGGCCCGGCGTGACCGAGGCCGAGATCGCCGCGACCGTCCAACAGGTGGCCCGGGCCGCCGGCGGATACATGTCGTTCCCCATCATCGCGACGATCCACGGCGAGGTCCTGCACCAACATGCCCAAACGGAGACGCTGAAGAGCGGCGGGATGTTCCTGCTCGACTGCGGGGCCGAGACCGCCCTCCACTATGCCGGCGACCTGTCCACGACCATGCCGGTCGACGGCTCGTTCTCCGCACGCCAGAAGGACGTCTACCGCATCGCCCTCGCCGCCCATGAGACGGCCAAAGCGGCCCTCAAGCCCGGCGTGCCGCACCTCGACGTCCATCTGGCCGCCTGCCGGACGATCGCCGAAGGGCTCAAGGGCCTCGGCCTGATGAAGGGCGATCCCGTCGAAGCCGTCCGGAAAGGGGCCCACGCCCTGTTCT
>JBFYNT010000075.1:0-3929 GCA_041304225.1 Candidatus Aminicenantota bacterium | reverse complement strand
AGGTCCCAGGCCAGCCGGTAGGCCTTCTCGACGTCGTCGACCGTGGCCTCGTGGGGGAAGTTGATGGTCTTGGAGACCGAGTTGTCGACGTGCTTCTGGAAGGCGGCCTGGGTCTTGATGTGCCATTCGGGCGCGATCTCGTGGGCGGCCTTGAACCACTCCGGCAGGGGCTTGCCGGGGTTCTTCTCCAGCCACTCGGCGTAGATGGGGTGGACGTCCTTGAGCTCGGAGTCGATGATCTTCGAGGTCACCTCGAAGGCGAAGACGGGCTCGATCGAGGACGAGCAGCCGGCGATCCGCGAGATCGTCCCGGTCGGGGCGATGGTGAAGACCGTGGCGTTGCGCATCTTGCCGCCCTTGTAGGCCGACTGGGTGATGGCCGGGAACGAGCCGCGCTCCGAGGCCAGGTCGCGCGAAGCGGCCGTGGCTTCGGCCCTGAGGAAGGCGGCGACCTTGTCGGCCAGGGCCAGGGCCTTGGGCGCGTCGTAGCGGACCTTCAGGAGCAGGAGCAGGTCGGCCCAGCCCATGACCCCGAGGCCGATGCGGCGCGTGGCCCGGGTCGTCTTGTCGATCTCGGGCAGGGGGTAGCGGTTGACGTCGATGACGTCGTCGAGGAAGCGGACGCCGAGCCGGATGACGGCGCGGAAGCGGGCCCAATCGAAATGGTCCTTGGCCTTGGGAGCGAAGAAGTTGGCCAGGTTGATGGAGCCGAGGTTGCACGACTCGTAGTCGTGGAGGGGCTGCTCGCCGCAGGGGTTGGTGGCCCGGATGGGGCCGAGGCCGGCGGTCGGGTTGCCGGCGTTGATGCGGTCGATGAAGATCAAGCCGGGGTCGCCGATGGCCCAGGCCGACTCGACGATGAGCTGGAAGACCTTGCGGGCGTCCTTTTGGCCGGCGGGGGTGCCCAGGTGGGGGTCGATGAGGTCGTAGGCCGTGCCGGCGGCCAGGGCGGCCATGAAGGCGTCGGTGACGGCGACGGAGATGTTGAAATTCGCGACCGAGGCGCCGTCGAGCTTCATCTGGACGAACTCCTCGATGTCCGGGTGGTCGACGCGGAGGATGCCCATGTTGGCGCCGCGGCGGGTGCCGCCCTGCTTGACCGCCTCGGTGGCGGCGTCGATGACCTTGAGGAACGAGACGGGGCCGGAGGCGACGCCCTGGGTCTTGCGGACGAAGCTGCCCTTGGGACGGAGGAGGCTGAAGTCGAAGCCCGTGCCGCCTCCCTCTTTATGGACGAGGGCGGCGTTCTTGACCGTCTCGAAGATGGACTCGAGGGAGTCCTCGATGGGCAGGACGAAGCAGGCGGACAGGCACATGCCGCGGCCGGCGCCCGTGAGGGTCGGGCTGTTGGGCAGGAAGTCGCGTCCGTTCATGGCCTGGAGGAAGAGGTCGGCCCATTTCTTGCGGTCGGCCTTGGACTTCTCGGCCGAGGCGACGTAGGTCGCGACGCGGCGGAAGAGGTCCTCGGGCGACTTGTCGAGGAGCTCGCCTTTCTCGTTCTTCAGGAAGTAGCGGGCCTTCAGGATCTTCAGGGCGTTGTCGGAAAAACCGCCGGACGCGGGCATCGGGACCTCCAAGTATCGACGAATTCCCACCCGAGGAAAATTAATCCTAGTGGAATGCTAGGATTATAGAACGGGCGCCCGCCGTTTGCAACATTTTTTTTACTGTTTTTCTGGTACAATCGTGATCCTTCTCACGAGGAGGTCGAAATGAGCGGATACGGCGTCATGGACAAGCTGGAGCGGCCCGAGATCGACGAGGGCGCCTGGGTGGCCCCCGGCGCGGTCCTCATCGGGAAGATCGCCCTCCGCAGGGGCGCCAGCGTCTGGTACGGCTGCGTCCTGCGCTCCGACATGGCGGGCGCGGCGATCGTCATCGGCGAGGACTCGAACCTCCAGGACGGCTCGGTCGTCCACGTCGACGAGAACCTCCCCTGCCTCATCGGGGCCCGGGTGACCGTCGGCCACGGCGCCATACTCCACGCCTGCGTCGTCGAGGACGAGGCCATGATCGCCATGGGCGCCACGGTCCTGTCCGGGGCGAGGATCGGCCGCGGTTCGGTCGTCGCCGCCGGGGCCGTCGTGCCTGAGGGCATGGACGTCCCGCCCGGGGTCATCGTCGCCGGCGTCCCGGCCAAGGTCCGCCGCGAAACGACCGAGGCCGACCGGGCCCGCCTGGAGCACGGCTGGAAGGCCTACGCCCGCCTCCGCAACCTCCATAAATCGGGGACACAATACTCATTTCCGAATTACGATGGAAATAATGGCAAAAAAGAAATCGGAAAATAGTATTGTGTCCCCAATTAAAGCGGTCATATTCGACCTCGACGGGACGCTGCTCGACACGATCGAGGACATCACCGCGGCCTCCAATCGCGTCTACGAGCCCCGCGGCCTCGGCACCTTTACGAACGACGAGATGAAGACGCTCGTCGGCGACGGCGCCGAGGAGCTCATCCGCCGGGTCTTCGCCTGGCGCGGCAAGCCGGCCCCGAGCGATCCCCTCGTCTGCGAGATCCTGGACGACTATCGCCTCGCCTACCAGGCCTGCTGGCACGAGCACAGCCGCCCCTACGACGGCATCCCCGAGCTCCTGGCCGAGCTCGCCCGCCGCGGCCTCAAGACCGCGGTCCTGTCGAACAAGTCCGATATCTACACGGGCCGCATGACCTCGGCCCTCCTCTCCGCCCATCGCTTCGAAATCGTGCGCGGCGCCCGGCCCGGCGTCCCGCTCAAGCCCGATCCCGCTCCCGCCCTGGCCCTGGCCGCCGACCTCGGGGTCTCCCCCGCCGACTGCGCCTTCGTCGGCGACACCAACGTCGATATGGCCACGGCCCGCTCGGCCGGCATGTTCGCCGTCGGGGCGCTCTGGGGCTTCCGCACCGCGGCCGAGCTAACCGCCAACGGCGCCGACGCCCTGATCGCCTCGCCGGGCGATCTGCTCGATCTTATTTAGAAGGACGCGCGACGCGTCCCGGAGGTCGCCGATGAAACACGCCGCCAAGCTCGTCCTCGGCCTCATTGCCGCCCTGGCCGCCGGCTGGATCGCCGGAACGTTCTTGCCGCTCCCCGTCGGCGTCGTCGGACTCGATCCCGGCCGGGGACACGTACCGGGGGAACTGGCCCCCGGTCCCTCTGAGCTGCCCGGATCGGCTGTCCCTCTCGCGGCCTCCCTCCCCGCTTCCCTCTCCGCCTTGGCCTCGATCCCCGACGTCCGTCAAAGCACGGGCTATACCTGCGGCGTCTCCGCCCTCCAGGCCGTTCTCGCCTATTGGGGCGTCTCCGAGCGCGAGGACCGCCTGGCCGCCCGCCTCCGCAGCACGCCCGAGAAAGGCACCCATCCCCTCGACATCCTGCGGGTGGCCCGCGAGTTCGGCCTCGCGGCCGAGCTCCGCGAAGGCCTCGCGCTCGCCGACCTCGAGGCCGCCCTCGGCTCCGGAACGACCGTCATCGTCGACCTCCAGGCCTGGCGCGAGCGCGCGGACACCTCCTGGACCGAGACCTGGGACGACGGCCACTACATGGTCCTCCTGGCCATGGACGCCGAGGCCCTCTACTTCGAGGACCCCTCCCTCCTCGGGGCCCGCGGCTTCATCCCCCGGGCCGAGTTCGTCGACCGCTGGCACGATTACGAAGGCGACGCGCCCCTGGACCCGACCGACCGGAAGTACGTCCACATGGCCATCTTCCTCAAGGGTGCCAAGCCCCGCGTCGCCGCTGCCTCGAACGTCGAACGGGTTTACTAGCCCGCTCACTGCCCGCTCTCTACGCCCTCTCCCCACTTTCGCCGCTCCGCTCCCCGCCCCGTCCACATCTCCCCCCTTCGGCGGCCTCGCCCTCGGGGGGCCCTCCCTGATGGGGTCGGGGGGGGTGAGGGACATTCCCCCCCCCTTTCACCCCCAGCGGCGATGGACGCGCCACCAGGGT
>JBFYNT010000074.1:0-2813 GCA_041304225.1 Candidatus Aminicenantota bacterium | reverse complement strand
GCCGAGCTCGTCGTTTACGAGGGCGAGGTCGTGCTGGGCGCGCTCCTCAAGGCCAAGGACGGCATCGCGGCCGGCCCCCGGCTCATCAAGGCCGCCCTCAGCTACCAGGCCTGCGACCACGAGTCGTGCCTGCCGCCGAAGGAGATCGCCTTCGAGATCGCCGTGCCGGTCGCGGTCTCCGGCGCCGGCGCCGACGTCCATCCGGAGATCTTCGGCAAGCTCCGGTTCCAAGCCCTCCAGAAGTAAGAGGCCATGAGTGACACGACGAAGACAGCGGATTACCGGCGGATCCCCTCCCTCGACGCCCTGATCACGGAACCGGACCTTGGGCCGCTCATCGACCGGTTCGGCCGCGAGGCCGTGATGTCCTCGGCCCGGGCCGCCCTCGACGGCGTCCGAACCGAGATCGGAGCGTCTGGCCCTGCGCCGGACCTCTCGACTGCCGGCCTCATCGCCCGGCTCCGATCGGGCCTCGAGAAGAAGTTCGCCCCGTCCCTCGCCCCGGCCGTCAACGCCACGGGCGTCATCATGCACTCCGGCCTCGGCCGCGCCGTTCTTTCCGCTGACGCCGGTGAAGCCCTGCGGAACGTCGCCGCAGGCTACTCGACCCTGGCCCTCGATTTCGAGGCCGGCAAGCGCGTGCCCCGCGACCGCCACGTCGAAGGGCTCCTCCGCGAGCTCACCGGCGCCGAAGCCGCCACCGTGGCCAACAACAACGCCGCGGCGACCGTCCTCATCCTCAACACGCTCGCCCGCGGGAAAGAGGTCGTCGTCTCCCGCGGCCAGCTCGTCGAGATCGGCGGCTCCTTCCGCATGCCCGACGTCATGGCCACGAGCGGCGCCGTCCTCCGCGAGGTCGGGACGACCAACAAGACCCACATGGCCGATTACGAGCGGGCCGTCACCGACGCGACCGGGGCCATCCTGCGCGTCCACCACAGCAACTACCGCATCGTCGGCTTCGCCGAAGAGCCGCCGATCGAGGACCTGGCCGCCCTCGGGCGCGCCCGCGGCGTCCCCGTCATCGACGACCTCGGCAGCGGCGCCCTGGTCGACCTGTCTCGTTTCGGCCTGGCCGCCGAGCCCCTCGTCACCGCCAGCGTCCGGGCCGGGGCCGACGTCGTCTGCTTCAGCGGCGACAAGCTCATCGGCGGGCCCCAGTGCGGCCTCATCGTCGGCAAGGAGGAATGGGTCCGCAAGATCCGCAAGAACCCCCTGGCCCGGGCCTTCCGCTGCGGCAAGCTCTCGCTCACCGCCCTCGAGGCCACGCTCAAGCTCTTCCTGGCCCCGGAGAAGCTCGCCGAGCGCCATCCTATCTACCGGATGCTCGCCCTGACGCCCGACGAGCTCGGACGGCGGGCCAAGAAGCTCGCCGCCGCCCTCCGCAAGGCCCTGCCCGAGTCCGTCTCCCTCGCGGTCGAGGACGGCGAGTCCCAGGTCGGCAGCGGCGCCGTCCCGGTCGAGACGCTCCCGTCGAAGGTCCTGGCGGTCAAGGCCCCCGGCCTGTCGCCCGATGACCTGGCCCGCCGCCTCCGACGCGGCACGCCGCCCGTCTTCGCCCGCATCCACAAAGACGCCGTGCTCTTCGACCTGCGGACGATCCAGCCCGGCGAAGAGGCCATCGTCGAACGCGCTCTGACCGGTATTTTGAAGTCCTAATGGCCGACCTCGATCACGTCATCGTCGGCACGGCCGGCCACATCGACCACGGCAAGAGCGCCCTCGTCCGGGCCCTGACCGGCACCGACCCCGACACCCTGCCCGAAGAGAAGGCCCGGGGCATGACCATCGAGCTGGGCTTCGTTTTCCTCGAGGACCCCGACTACCCCAAACAGATCGTCTTCATCGACGTGCCGGGCCACGAGAAGTTCGTCAAGACCATGGCCGCCGGCGCCAGCCACGTCGACGCCGCCCTCTTCGTCGTCGCCGCCGACGAGGGCATCGCCGTCCAGACACGCGAGCACTTCGACATCCTGACGCTCCTCGGGATCGAGCATGGCGTCGTGGCCTTGACCAAACGCGACCTCGTTGACGAAGCCCGGCTCGCCGAGCTCACCGCCTCCGTCCGGCACTTCGTCCGCGGCTCGTTCCTCGACGGCGCCCCCATCCTCCCGGTCTCGGCCCTGACCGGGGCCGGCGTCCCGGAGCTCAAAGCCGCGCTCCAGGCGATCGGCCGGCGCGTCCGGCCGCGCCCCGACAGCGGCGTCTTCCGCATGCCCATCGACCGCGTCTTCAGCATGCACGGCTTCGGCACGGTCGTCGCCGGCACGGTCCTTTCCGGGACCGTCCGCGGGGGCGACCGCCTCGAGATCTACCCCGAAGGCCTGAAGACCCGGGTCCGCGGCGTCCAGGTCCACAAGTCCAAGGCCGACGCCTCAGGCATCGGCCGGCGCACCGCCCTCAACCTCCAGGACGTCGCCAAGGAAGACCTCCGGCGCGGCCAGGTCGCCGCCGCGGAGGGCTCGCTCGTCCCGACCTCCCGCCTGGACGCCCGCCTCGATGTCCTCGCCGGGGCGCCCCGCGAGATCAAGCACCGCGACCGGGTCCGGCTCCACATCGGGACGGACGAGGTCATGGCCCGCCTGGCCGTCATCGGCGGACAGACGATCCCTCCCGGCGCCTCCTCTCCCGTCCAGCTCATTCTCGAGCGGCCGACGGTGGCCCTGCCCGGCGACCGGTTCGTCGTCCGTTCCTTCTCGCCCGTGGCGACCGTGGGCGGCGGCCGGGTGCTCGACGCCGCGCCCGAGAAACACAAGCGCTTCAGCGGCCGCGTCCTCGAAGGGCTCGACAAGCTCGGCGGCCCGGCCCGGGAC
>JBFYNT010000073.1:0-26019 GCA_041304225.1 Candidatus Aminicenantota bacterium | reverse complement strand
CGCGCTTTCCGGCGGTCGCCGGCGGGCCGATGGCTAGGTAGCTCAGTTGGTAGAGCGAAGGACTGAAAATCCTTGCGTCGGCGGTTCAATTCCGTCCCTAGCCATATTTTCTTTTATCCCCCAAAAATGAGAAAGGCGCCCCTTTCCATCCGGAAAGGGAGCGCCCTCCATTATCTTTCGGCTCAGAACTTGTAGCTCACCGCGACCGACGGAACGACGATGGTCATCCCGTAGCTTGTCCCCATGAAGCCCGCGTCGCTCGTGCGATCCTTCCCGGCGAGATATTCCAGGCCGAAGTCGAGCTGGAGGTCGCCGATCGTCTTTCCCAAGCCGACGGAGAAGGCGTTGTAGGTATGGGTGGGCAGGAGCAGGTTCATCGTGGCCAAGGGCCCGGGCGCCGGATCGTTGTAATAGCCGGCCCGCAGGGCCGTCGTGGCGCTCAGGGCGTATTCCGCGCCGAAGCGGATCTGGGCCTTGTCCTCCCACAGGAGAGGGCGGACATCGCTGCCGCTGGCTTCCATGAGCGCCGCCCAGACCGTATCCAGGTACTCGGTCGTGATCCGGTCAAGCTTGGACCACTGGGTCCAATGGACGTCGGCGCTGAGGAGCAGGCGCTCCACCGGCCGGAACGACACGCCGGCGGCGATCCAGAGCGGCCAGGTGATCTTGCGCGTCAGGTCGGAGGTGTCCGGCAGGTCGTAGAGCGAGAGGTAGGACATCCGGGCCGAGCCCTTGAAGGAGACGGTCGACGGCGTCCGCACGGTCAGGCCGAGGCCGAGCTTGTCGACGGGCTTGACCAGCAGGCCGAAGGTCGCGCCGAAGCCCCAGCCGTTCATATTCTCCTCGTATTGGCCCAGGTCGACCGTTCCCTCGCCCAGGTCGGCGGTCCCGGCCGGCATCTTGAGATTGAAGTTCCCGTAGTTGATGTTGAGCGTGGCCCCGACGGAGAGCCAGTCCGTGACCTTCGCGGCGATGAGCGGCGAGAAGGAAAAGACGCCGACCTTGCTCGACAGGTCGTAGGCCGGCCCGCCCATGGTGGTCACGAAATCCTCGCCGTCCCACATCGTCCCGAGACCCGAAGGCGTGCCGATGCCCAGGCCGACGACGACCCGGGAGCTGATCGGCTTGTAGTAGGCCGCCAGGCCGCCGAGATAGTGGGAGACCTTTGTCTTGGCGTCGATGGGATAGACCTCGGGGATGCTGATGTCATACCGGAGGCTGTAGGTCGCCGTCGGTATGAGGTCGACGGCGTAAAAGCCGAAGGTCGTCTGCTTGAAGCCCGCGGCGCCTGCCGGGTTCCAGAACACGGCGCTGAAATCGTCGGCGACGCCGACGAAGGCCCCGCCCATGGACTGGGACCGCGTCCCCAGGCCGTTGAGATTGAGGCCGTTCGCCCCGGCCAATGAATTTAAGAGCAGAATAGCGGCGATGGCGAAAACCAGTGTTCTTTTTGACATGTTCGGTTTCTCCGATTGCGGCAAGTGGGTTCTATTATAGCTTTTTTATCGTCTCTCTCCCATCGCTGGGATTCGGTCTCGAGGCGATTCTCGAGCATAGCCGGAGAGAGCGAATCCCCGGAATCGAGAGAAGTCCCTATTTTTTCCCGAACTCGATCTCCCCGGCCTTGTCGACGCCTACGACGACCGTGTCGCCTTCGCCGTACTCCCCGGAGAGGATTTTCATGGCCAGGGGGTCCTGGACGTCCTTCTGGATCGTCCTCTTGAGCGGCCGGGCCCCATAGACGGGATCGAAGCCCCGCTCGGCCAGGAGCTCCTTGGCCTCCTTCCCGACCTCGAGACCGATCTTGCGGCCGGCCAGGCGCTTGGCCAGGAGGTCGAGCTGCAGTCCGACGATCCGCAGGATGGCCTCCTTCCCGAGCGGTTTGAAGACGACGACCTCGTCGATGCGGTTGAGGAACTCGGGCTTGAAGTGGCCCTCGAGGACCTTGCGGACCTCCCGCTCCATGGCCTCGGCGTCGCGGGCCAGCTCCTTGATGGCCTGCCCCGCGAGGTTCGAGGTCATGATGACCATGGTGTTCTTGAAGTCGACCGTCCGGCCCTTGCCGTCGGTCAGGCGCCCGTCCTCGAGGATCTGGAGCAGGACGTTGAAGACGTCGGTATGGGCCTTCTCGATCTCGTCCAGGAGGACGAGCGAGTAGGGCCGCCTCTTGACCGCCTCGGTCAGCTGGCCGCCCTCCTCGTAGCCGACATAGCCGGGAGGCGCGCCGATGAGCCGGCTGACCGTATGTTTCTCCATGTACTCGGACATGTCCAGCCGGACCATGGCCTTCTCGTCGTCGAACAGGAACTCGGCCAAGGCCCGGGCCAGCTCGGTCTTGCCCACGCCCGTCGGACCCAGGAAGATGAACGAGCCGATGGGCCGCCCGGCTTCCTGGATGCCGGCCCGCGAGCGCCGCACCGTGGCCGCGACAGCCCGGATGGCCTGCTCCTGCCCGACGACGCGCTTACCCAGGATCTCCTCCATACGGATGAGCCGGTCGACCTCGCCCTCGAGCATCTTGGAGACGGGGATGCCCGTCCACTTGGAGACGACCTGGGCGATGTCCTCCTCGTCGACCTCCTCCTTGAGCATCCGGCCCTTGGCCTGGAGCGCGGCCAGGTCGGCCGCGGCCTTGTCCATCTGCTTCTGGAGCTCGATGAGCCGCCCGTAGCGGATCTCGGCCGCCTTCTCCAGGTCGCCGCGCCGCTCGGCGCTCTGTTCTTCGATCTTGAGGGCGTCGCGCTTCTCCTTGAGCTTGCCGGCCGCCTCGATCGTCTCCTTCTCCTTCTGCCAGCGGCCGCGCAGGGCTCCCGCTTTCTCCTTGAGGTTGGCCAGCTCCTCCTCGATCCCCTGGAGGCGCTCCTTCGAGGCCGGGTCCTTCTCCTTCCTGAGCGCCTGGCGCTCGATCTCGAGCTGGAGCGTCCGGCGGTCGAGCTCGTCGAGCTCCTCGGGCAGGCTGTCGATCTGGATGCGGATGCGCGAGGCGGCCTCGTCGACCAGGTCGATGGCCTTGTCCGGCAGGAAGCGGCTGGTGATGTAGCGCGACGACAGAGTGGCCGCCGCGACCAGGGCCGAGTCCTTGATCCGGACGCCGTGGTGGGCCTCGTACTTCTCCTTGATGCCCCGCAGGATCGAGATCGTCTCCTCGACCGACGGCTCGTCGACGTAGACCTGCTGGAAGCGGCGTTCCAGGGCGGCATCCTTCTCGATGGACTTCTTGTACTCGTTGAGCGTCGTCGCCCCGACGCAGCGGAGCTCGCCGCGGGCCAGGGCCGGCTTGAGCATGTTCGAGGCGTCCATCGAGCCCTCGGCCGCGCCGGCGCCCATGATGGTGTGGAGCTCGTCGATGAACAGGACGATCTCGCCGCCCGCTTCGTCGATCTCCTTGAGCACGGCCTTGAGCCGGTCCTCGAACTCGCCGCGGAACTTCGTCCCGGCCACGAGCGAGCCCATGTCCAGGGCCAGCAGGCGCTTGTTCTTGAGCGACTGGGGCACGTCGCCGTTGGCGATCCTCTGGGCCAGGCCCTCGACGACGGCCGTCTTGCCGACGCCGGCCTCGCCGATGAGCACGGGATTGTTCTTGGTCCGCCGCGACAGGACCTGGATGACCCGCCGGATCTCGTCCTCGCGGCCGATGACCGGGTCGATCTTGCCCTGGCGGGCCAGGGCGGTCAAGTCCCGGGTGTACTTCGCGAGGACCTGGTACTTGCCTTCGGGCTCGGGGTCGGTCACGCGCTGCGAGCCGCGGACGGCGGCCAGAGCTTTGAGGACCGCCTCCTCGGTGACGCCCGCCCCTCGCAGGATCCTCGCGGCCCCGTTCCGGCCGTCTTTGAGCATGGCCAGGAACAGGTGCTCGGTCGAGACGTACTCGTCCTTGAGCTGTTCGGCTTCCTTGCGGGCGGCGTCGAGGATCTGGCGCAGCTCGCCTGAGAGCGCCGTCTCCCCTCCCCCGCTGACCTTGGGCAGGCGGGCCAGGGCCGCGTCGAGGTCGGACTGGATCCTCTCGACGGGCGCGCCGATCTTGGCCAGCAGGGCGTTGACGATGTTCTGGTCCTGGGCCAGGAAGCTCCAGAGCAGGTGTTTCGCGCGGATCTCCTGGTGGCCGAGCTCCTCGGCCTTGCCCTGGGCCTTCTGGACGGCCTCCTGGGACATGACGGTGAACTGATCCCATCTCATCGGATCGACCTCCCGGGGGGATTTCCCATCTATTTAAGCCCCCCGGCGAGGGGCTGTCAAGGCGCCGGCGCGCTAGCGGCGGGGGGCCGGCGCGTCGGGGAGGATGAGGCCGATGGCCCGGTCGAGCCGGGCCCCGAAATCCTCCGGGAACCAGTGGCCGATGTTCGGGGCGATGGAGAATTCGACCGGGAGGCCGAGGCCTTTTAAGCGCTCGGCGAAGGCCCGTTGGGCGTCCACGCGATTGTCCAGCTCCGTCGTCAGGATGGTCCCGCGGAGGCCGTGGCCCACCGCGGCCTTGACGTCCTCGTCGCTGACGGCTTCAGGCAGCGCCGGGCAGAGCGCGAAGAAACCCCGGACCGGGAAGATGTTCCGGAAAGCGGCCACGAACGTGCCGAAGCCGCCCGAAGAAAAGCCGCCGATGATCACCCGGCCGCTGTCAACCGGATATTGCCGGAGGATCGTCTGATAAGCCTCCCCGAGGTCCCGCAGGGTGACGGTCTCGTCCTGCCAATGGAAGCCCTTCATGCTGGCCACTTGGGTCGACTGGACGAAGGCCGTGAGGAACTCGCCGCGGAGCCGGTCCGAGTTCCATATGGGCTTCAGCTCGGCGATGGACTCGCCGCCGCCGTGGAGAGCGATGAAGAGAGGGTAGGTCCGGGCCGGATCGTAGCCCGCGGGAGTCTCCACCTCGATCTTCAGGGTCGCCCGGCGCGAGGCCTCGGCGATCCGGGCCTCGTTCGCCTTCCAGAAGGCGTCGAAACGCGGGGATGCCTTGACCGGGGCCCACAGTTCGGCGCCCAAATCCCAGATCCCATAGAAGACGCCCCGCCGATGGCCTTCCTCCAAGGCCGCGACGGCCTTGTCCGCTTCGCCCAGGTAGGCGCGGGCCGCGGCCAGGTTGTACGTGTTGGCCAGGACGTTCTCGGGAAAGAGGTCGAGGACGCTTTCCAGTAGCGAGGCCGCCTCCGCGTACTTCTTTTGTTCAAAGAGCTGTCCGAGATGCGCGCGCATATCCTTGTAATTGGAGAAAGCCGGTTTCTCCTGCGCCATGACGGCCGGCCCGGCCGAGATGAACAGGACGATAGATATCGCGACGAACGTATTCTTCATGGATCTCTTCCTCCCCATAACGGATCCTATCGCGCAACAACCCTGCAATCTTCATGCCACGGGCACACCCTCTTGGCCGCCTGACCGGCGGCCGCGGATGCCCTTCCCGGCTCATCGGGACGCGGCTCCTTGTAAAGCTCCTTGACAGCGACGGCGCCCGCGGGCGAACCGGGAACGGAGTTCTTCCGGCATTGTCAAGCCTTCCCTTACAAACGGCCCGCGGCCGCCGCGGCACCCCTTGACAAGCCGGGAAAAATGCATATCTATTGTCGTTAGGAGCGCGTCATGGATGAGATGGAAGTCACGAGCTGGTTGACGCTCGACGCGATCAAGAAGTCGAAGAGCGCGGAGATCGTCGAGACGGTCGGCAATCTCCAGACCGGGCACTCGAAGTCCGTGTTCTGCGTCATCGAGGACGACTATCTCGAGCTCTGCTACAGCGACGCGGCCGCCAACGTCCTGCGCCGCTTCGAGGACCGCGACGAGTTCGACGCGGCCCTGGAAGAGCGCAAGGAGGACGACGGCGAGGCGCTTCACGAAGAGGACGACGGCGACAAGGACCTCGACGAGGACGAGGAGGAGGGCGAGGATCTCGAGGACGGCTTCTCCGTCGAGGATGAGTCCGAAACCTATTGACCTGGCCTATTCATAAGAACGCCCCGCTTTTCTCCGTTTCTTTTATCGGGCGTTCTTACCCTCCGGGCGAACCGATCCGCCCCCATCTGCTTCGTTCTCGGGGTTCGCAGTACTGAAGAGTACAGCTTCACCCCTCGGGCCTCACATCTGGGGCCGCCTCGATTCGTGAATAGCCCAGGCTAGCCGGCGGGGCCCAGGCGTCCCTTGAGCCCGGCCAGAACGTTCAGCGCTTCGAGGGGGGTCAGCGACGAGAGATCGAGCTCCTCGATCTCCGCCCGCATCTCCCGCAGCAGGGCGAACTCGCGGTCCTCGGCGAAGAGCAGCATCTGGCTGCGGTCGCCGGAGGGCCGGCCGCGGCTGGCCAGCCGCGGCTGACCGGCCTCGTCGAGCTCCTGCTTCTCCAGGTTGAAGAGGATCTCCCTGGCCCGGTCGATGACGTCCCGGGGGATGCCGGCCAGCTTGGCGACGTGGATGCCGTAGCTCCGGTCGGACGGCCCCGGCACGATCTTGCGCAGGAAGACGACCTCGTCCTTCCACTCCCGGACCGAGACGTGGTGGTTCTTGATCCGGGGCAGGGTCAGGGCCAGCTCGGTCAGCTCGTGGTAATGGGTGGCGAAGAGCGTCTTGGGCCGCTGGTTCTCGCGCTCGTGGAGCCGCTCGGCCACGGCCCAGGCGATGCTCAGGCCGTCGAAGGTGCTCGTTCCCCGGCCGACCTCGTCGAGCAGGATGAGGCTCCGCGACGTGGCGTTGTGGAGGATGGCGGCCGTCTCCAGCATCTCGACCATGAAGGTCGACTGGCCGACGCTCAGGAAGTCCATGGCCCCGATGCGGGTGAAGATGCGGTCGACGAGTCCGAGGGTCGCCGACTTGGCCGGGACGAAGGAGCCCATCTGGCCGAGGATCGAGATAAGGGCCGCCTGCCGCAGGAAGGTCGACTTGCCGCCCATGTTCGGGCCGGTGATGATGAGGACCTGGTTCGCGCCGCCGTCGACCTCGAGGTCGTTGGGGATGAAGGGCTCGGCCTGGCTCGTTTCGATGACCGGGTGGCGGCCGGCCTCGATGCGCAGGGCATCGCCGTCGTCGATCGCCGGGCGGACGTAGTCGCGGCGCGCGGCGCACTCGGCCAGGGCCAGCAGGACGTCGAGCGCGGCGACGTCGGCGGCGATCCGTTGCAGGCGCGCGGTCTCCTTGGCCGCGGTCTCGCGGACCTCGAGGAAGAGCCGGTGCTCGAGGATCCCGATGCGCTCCTCGGCGTGGAGGACCTTGTCCTCGTATTCCTTGAGCTCGGGGGTCAGGAAGCGCTCCGAATTGACCAAGGTCTGCTTGCGCATGTAATCCGCGGGGACCTGGGGCAGGTTGGGCTTGGTCACCTCGATGTAGTAGCCGAAGACCTTGTTGTAGCGCACCTTGAGCGAGCCTATGCCCGTGCGCTCCCGCTCCCGCTGCTCGAGCTGGGCGATGAACCCTTTCCCGGACCGGCTGACCGCGCGCAGGTCGTCGAGCTCGGCGTTCCAACCGTCCCGGACGATGCCGCCCTCGGTCAGCAGGAAGGCCGGCTCGTCGAGGATGGCCCGGTCGACGAGGCCGGCGACGTCGGCGGCGTTGTCCCAGCGGGCGGCCATGTCCCGGAAGAGGGGCGCCGCGAAGGACCGGAGCTCCCGCTCGACGTGCGGCAGGGGCTGGAGCGACTTCTTCAGGGCGACGAGGTCGCGGGGGTGGGCCGCCGCCAGGGCGATCTTGCCGGCCAGCCGCTCGAGGTCGAGGACGCCCTTCAGGACCTCGCGCAGCTCGCGCCGGGCGATGGTCGCGCCGAGGGCCTCGGCGACGGCGTCCTGGCGGGCGGCGATGGCCTTCACGTCGTAGAGCGGCCGCAGCAGCCAGGAACGGAGCAGCCGGCCGCCCGGCGCGGTCACAGTGAAGTCGATGACGTCGAGCAGGGTGTCCTTGACCTTGCCGTCGCGGAGGTTGCGGACGAGCTCGAGGTTGCGGACGGTCGTGGCGTCGAGGACCAGATGGGCGCCGGCGGAGATGTAGGAGATGCGGCCGACGAGGCCCAGGGAGTCGCGGCGGACCTTGCGGACGTAGGCGATGAGGGCCCCGGCCGCGGCCACGGCCCGCGCGCGGTCCTCGAGACCGAGGCCGGAGAGCGACTTGGCCCCGAAGTGGCCGAGGACGACGCGGGCGGCTTCCGGCGGATCGAAGAGCCAGCCTTCGGCCGGGCTGGGAGCGATCGCCACCGGGCCGGCGAGCGCCAGGACGCGTTTGAGGGCCTCCTCGGCGCCCTCGGGGTAGAGGACCTCCTTGGGCGCCGCCCGGAAGACCTCGTCCGCCAGGACGCGGATCTCGGGCCAGCCGCCCTCGAGGGTCCGGATCTCGCCGGCCGTGAGGTCGAGCAGGGCCATCCCCCAGCCCTCGTCCTCGAGCGCCAGCGACAGGATGTAGGTGCTCTCCTTGGCCTCCTCGGCGTCGATCTCGACGGCCGTGCCCGGCGTCAGGACCTTGATGACCTCCCGCCTGACGACCCCTTTGGCCGCCTTGGGATCTTCGACCTGCTCGCAGATGGCCACCTTGAAGCCTTGGCGGAGGAGCTTGGGCAGGTAGGCGGCGACGGCGTGATAGGGCACGCCGCACATCGGCACCTTCTGCCGCGAGGTCAGGGCGATGTCCAGGACGGGCGCGGCGGTCCGGGCGTCCTCGTAGAACATCTCGTAGAAATCGCCCAGGCGGAAGAACAGGAGGGCGTCGGGATGGAGCTCCTTGATGCGGAAATACTGCTCCATCATCGGGGTCAGGGAGGTGTCGTTGGCCATGAGCGAGCCCTCACTATACCCACGGCCCCGGTCTTTTGCAAGATTGACAGGCGCGCTCCCGGTGATGTAAATTCGAGGGCGTGAACATCCCGAACTACCTCAGCCTGGCCCGGATCCTGGCCATCCCGGCCCTGGTGATCCTGATGCTGGCCGATTTCCGGGGCCACGAGATCTTCGCCCTGGCCGTTTACATCTTCGCCACGCTGACCGACGCCGTCGACGGCTGGATCGCCCGCCGCAAGGGCGAGGTCACCGTCCTGGGCCAGCTCCTCGACCCGACGGCCGACAAGCTGCTCATCGCTTCGGCCCTGATCTCGCTCGTCGAGCTCGGGCTCGTCCCGGCCTCGGCGGCCATCATCATCATCGGCCGGGAGATCGCCGTCACCGGCTTCCGGGCCATGGCCTCGTCGAAGGGGATCAACATCCCGGCCTCCGCCTTCGGCAAAGCCAAGATGGGCAGCGAATCCTGGATCCTCGGGGCCCTCGTCCTGGGCCCGGCCTATCTGGGGAAGACCATCATGACCGTGGCCAACGTCGGCCTTTGGCTGGTCGTCGCGCTGGCTGTCGTCTCGGCCCTGGAGTACTTCATCCGCTTCGGGCCGCAGGTCATCTCACAGCGGGCCGAATAGCGCCGCCTTCGCCTTCTCCGCGCCCTCCGCGTTCTCCACGTTGTGGAAAACCGGCGGCTTCGGCCAGCCCCGGCCGATGCGCTTGAACAGCCCGGCCAGGACCTTCCCCGGCCCGCACTCGACGCAGGCCTCGATCCCCATGTCCTTCAGCACGGCCATGGACTTCGTCCACAGGACGGCCCTGCTGACCTGCCGCTTGAGGGCGTCCCGGGCCTCCGCGCCGGTCCGGATGAGCCGGGCGTCGACATTGGTGACGATGGGAAAGCGCGGGTCGGCGAAGTCGACGGCGTCGAGGTCGGCGGCCAGCCGCTCCTCGGCCGGCCTCATCAGCCGCGAGTGGAACGGCGCGCTGACCGGCAGCACGACCGATCGCGGCGCCTGGATCGCGGCCAGCGCCTCGTCGACCGCGGCTTTCTCTCCGGAGATGACGATCTGGTCGTCGCTGTTCCAGTTGGCGATCTCCACAACGCCCGAGCGGACGCCGGCCAGCCGCTCCGCGACCGCCTCGCCGGGGACGCCGAGGACGGCGGCCATCGCGCCGACGCCGACGGGCACGGCCTCCTGCATGTAGCGGCCCCGCTTGTGGACGAGCAGGACGGCGTCCTCGAACCGGAGGACGCCCGCGGCCACGAGGGCCGAGTACTCCCCCAGGCTGTGGCCGGCGGCCACGGCCGGGTCCCGCCCGAGGAGGCGGCAGGCGGCCGTGCTGACGACGAGGAGGGCCGGCTGGGTGTTGCGGGTCAGCCGGAGCTCCTCCTCCGGCCCCTCGAAGCAGAGCCGGGAGAGCGGGAAACCGAGGATCGCGTCGGCCGCATCGAAGAGGGCCCGGGCCTCGGCGGACCGGTCGTAGAGGTCCCGGCCCATGCCCACGGTCTGCGAACCCTGTCCCGGAAAAAGGTAGGCAACGTTCATTTCAAGCAATCCCTCTTGATCTGGATGTTGGCCCGCTTCCTCAGGTCGCGGACCCAGTCGGCCGTCTGGCGGGCCAGCCGCTCGTCCCGGATCCGGGTCTCGAGCGCGCCCGAGACCTTGTCGAACGGCTCGACCGCGAGGCCGAGACGGCCCCGCTCGGGGACATAGATGTCGCGATAGGTCCGCTCGACCTCGGTCAGCGGCACCGGGATCGCGGCGCTGAACCGGGCGGCCAGGGCCCGCTCGAAGAGGATGCGTTCCTCGAGATAGGGCGCGAGGTCCGACGGCCGGAGCCCGAACTTGGCCAGCTTGGCGGCGAAAGCCGCGTCGCCGAACGACCGGCCGAGGTCTTCGAGGGCGGCGTCGAGCTCCTCGCCGGTGAGGCCGCGGCTCTCCCGGGCCAGGTCGAGGACGATCTTGCGCTCGACGAGGGCGTCGAGGGCCCGCAGGCGCGGGTCCTCGCCTTCCCCGGCCGGATAGCCCAGCCCGAACTCGGCCGCGACCTGAACGTCGAGCAGCGTGATGATGTCGCCGTTGACCACGGCGACCAGGCAGTTGACCGTCTGGGCCGGCCAGAGGGACGCCGCGAGGAGCGTCGCGAGCAGGATCCTCTTGGTCATCGTCGCCTCCGCCTCATTAGAAGATGTGCCCGATCGTCAGGAAGATGAGCGGGCGGCCCTTCCGGTCCTGGGCGTCGAAGCCCCAGAGCTTCCAGGCGATCTCCACGCGGACCGGCCCGAGCGGGGTCCGGTAACGAAGTCCCGCGCCGGCCGCGCCGCGCAGGTCCAGGGGCCGGAACTCCCCCAGGGTCGCGTAGACGTTGCCGAGGTCGAAAAAGGCGCCCAGCCGCAGCTCCCGCCACGACGGGACGACGGCGAACGACATCTCGGTGTTGACGAGGAAGACCGCCTCGCCGCCGTAGGGCTTGAGGGAGGTGTCGTCGAGGGGCCCGAGCATCTCGAACTCCTCGCCCCGGAAGGTGTTGCTGCCGCCGGCGAAGAACCGTTCCGGCAGGTGCCGCAGGCCATTGCCGAGCCCCAGCCGCGCCGTCAGGCCGAGGTTGACGCCGGTGATCACGGGCCGGTAGAGCTGGAACTTGAGAAAGATCTTCTGGTAGTCCGACTCCATGCCGAACACGGGGATGCCCCACTCGCCGACGGCGCTGAAGAAGTAGCCCTTGGTGGGATTGAGCGTGTCGTCGCGCCTCTCCCAGCTCATGCTGACCGAGGCCAGGGCCGCCGAGTACGGCAGGAACTGCCGGTCGATATCGGGGGGGAGGTTGTCGAGATCGACGTCCAGGAGGGCGGTACGGGTCAGGCTCAGCGAAGCCAGGAGCAGCCGGGCTTTGCTCAGCGACTTGACCGCGCTGAGGCTGACGCCGCGCCGGTCCAGGGTGAAGCTCTCCCGGGCCTCCCGCTCGAGCCAGCCCACGACCGTCATCGGCATGGCCAGTCCGAAGAGGTAAGGCTGGTTCCACGAGAGCACCGCCCGCCGTTCTCTCGTGCTGATCTGGCCGAGGACGCCGACTTGGGCGCCGAGCCCGAAGATGTTGCTGCGGATGTACTCGGCCGTGCCGCGGGGCCGGAAATCGTTCGGCCAGGAGGCCAGCGAGCCGGTGAGCGGCGTCAGGGACTCGAAGCCGAGCCCGAGGCCGGTGTAGTTCTTCTCTCCCTCGCGGACGGTGACGACGACGACCTCGTCGGCGGGGCCGGTCTGGACCTCGTCGACGCGGACATCCGAGAAGATGCCCAGCCGCTCCAGCCGCCGCTTCGTCTCCTGGGCCTTCGAGTAGTCGGCGTCGGCGCCCTTTTCCACCCGGATCTCCCGGCGGATGACGCTCATCCGCGTCGTCCGGTTGCCCGTAATGAAGACGTTGCGCACGGCGACCCGGCTCCCCTCGTCCACCTCGTAAACGAGGGAGACCCGGCCCTCGCCGGCCGGCTCGACCCGGGCCGCGACCTCGGTGCCGCGGACGCCGCGGTTGAGGTAGTAGGTCTCGATCAGGTCGATGTCCCGCTGCACGTTGGGCGGGTAGTACGCGCCCCCCCGGCGGCTGATGAGCTCCCCGGCCAGGACTTCGGCGGGGAAGATCGACGTCCCCTCGATCCGGATATCGTCGACCGAGATCTTCGTCCCCTCCCGGATGTCGAAGACGGCCCGGACCCCTTCCTTCTCCCGGACGAGGTCCAACCGGACCTGGACGTCCGCGTAGCCGCTCTCCCGGTAATAGCTCTCGATCTCCCGGGGCATCTGGAAGAGCCGGTCGTACTTGAGGAGGGAGAAGAACGGGACCCCCTCGCGGACGGCCAGGCGGGTCCTCATGTCGAGGCTCGAGAAGGCCGTGAGGCCCCGGAAGTCGACCGTCTTGACGCTGAACCGGTCGCCCGGAGCGACGTCGTGGACGATGAGGGTCTCGTCCGGGTTGTGCTCGACGCGGCTCTCGACCGCGGCGAACAGGTAGCCCTTGCGGCGGAGATGATTGAGGATGCGGACGTCGCCCTCGTCGAGCCCCCACTGCTCGAAGACCCGCTCCTCCCAGATCGGAGCGACCAAGCCCACGGGGACCTTGGCCCCGTTGATGACGACGGTGATCTTCTCGTGGGGCAGGATCTCGACGCGGAGATCGACCCGGCGGTTCGGCTCGTCGAAGACCTCGCCCGCGAGCGAGACCTCGGCCCGCCGGTAGCCCAGCCGTCCCAGGCCCGCCGAGAGGGCCTCCAGGTCCGCGGCCAGGCGGTTCGGGACATAGACGTCGCCGACCTTGGTCTTCATCTTCCGGAGCAGGACGCTCTCGGGGATATCGACCTTCCATTCGACCTCGAGCCCGCCGACCCGGTAGCTCTTCCAGTCCGTCGCCCGGAAGACCAGGTCGGCGGTGGACCCGGGCTTCCGGCGGACGTCGCACTCGACGACGGCGTCGAAATACCCTTCCCCCCTCAGGCCCGCCCGGACCTCGGCGACGGCGTCGGGAATGCGGTCCTCCTGGAGGTAGGCGCCCGGACGGAGGATCGTCAGGCTCCCGGCCAGGCGGACGGGCGAGGCCTTGGCGCCCCGGAAGCGGACGGCGTCAATGAAGACGGTGCGGACGAGGGCGAAGGCCAGGCCGACCCGCGCCTCACCTTCCTTCGACACCCGGACGTCGGCGAACAATCCCGTGGCGTAGATCTGCTTCACGGCCTGATCGACCAGGCGCGGCGAGAAGGGATCGCCGGGCCGGATGGGGATGAGGTCGAGGAGCCCCGGCTCTCCGGGCCGGCCGTCGACTTCGACGGTGACGCGGTCGACGATCGCGGCCCCGGTCTCCTGGGCCATGACCGGCGTCGCCCCGCGAAGGGCCAGAACGACGGCCAGGGCCGCGACGGCCCCGGCCCGCCGGGCCTTGCGGCGCGGTCTAGAAGCGCTTGCGGAACTTGACATCGAAACCGAACCTTCCCCTGTCGTTCCGCCCGCCCACGAGCGAGAACTTCCGGCTGATCTCCCATTCCATGCGGAAGATGGGGACCTCGTCGATCTCGGCCATGACGGTGGAGTTGGCCAGGATCGTCGAATAGATGAAAAGCACGTTCTTGGAGACCTTCTTGCCCACGGTGATGCGCGCGGCGATGCCGCCGGGCGCGCTCTCCGGGATATACGGATCGATGCGGAAGCGGTCGAGCGAGAAGAGGCCCCCCGTCCGCTTCTTGGCCAGGTCGGCGATCTGGTAGGTCAGGAGCGAGGCCGTGTTCAGGGCGGTGCTCCGGTCGCCCGCGTACGAATAATACATCCGCCGGAAGGACTCGCCCAGGGCCAGCAGGGACAGGATCTCCTCGGGCGGCAGCGGCGGCGACGAGGAGAATTCCGGCTTGAGGCGGCTGACCGGCCCGCTCATGTTCAGCGTCACCCGGTAATCCTTGACATAGGTTTCGCCTCGGAAATCGAGGTAGGGCTCGGTGTTGACCGGATCGGTGAAGCTCAGACGGCCATGGATGACCCGGAAGCTGCGGTCCTGGAAATAGAAGTCGCCGCTCCCGAGATCGATGTCCCCGAGCAGGACGGGCGAGCTGAAGGCCCCGGTCGCGGTCAGGTCGAACCGGCCGTTGAACCGGCCGAGCGAGTTCTCGATGATCGCGTTCTCGTCGGCCCGCAGCCGGATGTTGAGGGTCATGCCGTCGAAGAACGAGGGCCCCTCGGCCTCGGGCTCGTCGGTCGGCGTGGAGAAGCCGAACTCCTCGTAGATCTCGCGCCGCCAATCCAGGCGCGAGAAGACGATCTCGCCCTCCGTGACGAAGCGTTTGGCGTCCTTGAGCAGGCGCAGGGTGGCGTCGGCCTGGACCCGCAGCCTCTCCATGGGCGAGAGCAGCATGTCCTTGCCCTCGAGCCGCAGGTCCATCGTCGCGACGCCGTTCTCGCCGATGCCGAGGTCGCCCGAGCCGCGGACGGCCCCGCCGCCGAGCTTGCCGCCGATCGAGGTGAAGGACAGCCGGCCGTCGGCGTACTTCCCGGTCATGGTGAAGTCGGTCAGGGCGTAGGCGAAGCCCGGCAGGGGCAGTACGGGCCCCGCGGCGCTCAAGGCGACGGAGATGCGTGTCGCGGGCTCCTCGCCGCGGACCTCGGCCGTGTAGTCGAGCCGGCCCTTGGCCCCGTCCCAGGGCATGGCCAGGTCGAGGTCGGAGAGGACACCCTTGACCGTCCCCGTGAACGGCTCGCCCGAGAGCGGGAACACGAAGCGGGCTTCGAACGGGTTCGCTCCGGCGGCGAGCCGCCCCGCGAGCTCGAGCAGGACCCGCCCGCCCGAGACGTCCAGCTTCAGGTCGCCGCGGGCTTCGGTCCGGTCGAGCGGCGAGAGGGTCATGTCCTTGATGCTGAACAGCCCGGGGAGCTTGTCGCGGCCGAAGACGCCCTTGCCGGCGAGGGAGAGCGAGAGGCGGCCGCCGGCGGAGGGGACGACGGTCCGGAGATCGAGCTCCTCGCCGCGCAGGTCGACGTCGAAGTCCCCGGTGGCCGGGCCGACGGCCAGCCGGCCATTGAAGCGCCCGCCGTGGAAATCCATGGCCAGCTCGGGGAAGGACAGGATGCCGTTCGTCCACGTGATACGTCCCGCCAGGTTACGGGCCGTCTGCCCATAGCCCTCGATCGCGGGGCTCGTGAACGTCCCTGAGAACTCCCGGACGCCGGCCCTGTCGGTCATCCGGAAATCCCCGGCCGCCCGGCCGGCGAGAGCGACCGGGACCTCGAGGGCCGGCAGGATCCGGCTGAGCTCCCCTTCCCCGCCGCTGACATCCACGTCGAACGCCCCGTCCGCGGTCTTGACCCGGACCCGGCCCTTCAGGAGGGGGTCGTCGATGTCGAAGAAGCCCTCGAAGCCGGCGTGAGAGAGGCGGACGTCCGCCTCGACGGCCGCCGCGTCGAAGAGGGCGAACCCGCCGGGGGAAAGCGTGGCTTTGATCACGACGTCCGGCGAGGCCGAGCGCCCGCCGAGGCGGACGTCGGCGTAGCCCCGGCCGCGGATCTCGCCGAAGCCGAACTCCTGGTCGAGGGCGTAGGAAACGAAGTCCCGGGTCTCCCGGACGTCGGAGATCGGACCGCGGATCCGGGCGTCGATCGCCCCTTTGAGGTCGATCGCGGCCTCGGCCTCGATCCGGCCGAAGCTCGATTCGAGGCCCTGGGTCCGGACATTGACGAGATGGCCGGCGAAGTCGACGCCGACCTCGATGGGGCCCCGGAAGGCGAAGCGGTCCCCGGCCTTTTCGAGCGATCCGTCCCGGAATTCGGCCTCCACCGCGAGCTTGCGGTGCTCCAGGCTGAACGTCCCCCAGACCGGCGACTTGACCGGCCAGGGGATCTGGATCTCGCGAAACACCGGATCGACGAACATCGGCGCCGCTTGACCCTCCACCCGCCCGCCGCGGAAGGTCAGGTCGAGGCGTTCGGCCGGACGCCCGGGCTTCTGAAGGCCCACCTCGAGCTTGCCGCCGGTCCCCGGCGCCATCTCGAAGCGGCCGTCGAGGGCGCCCATGGGCACGCCGCACATGACCAGTGTCCGCGAAGAGAGGCTCGTGGCGACGGAGAGGACGCCGTCCCGCCGCTCGACGCGCCCTTCGCCGGCCGCCTTCCCCCGCCAGTCGAAGGGGAGGTGCAACACGGCGTCGAGAAATTCCGTGTCGACCTCGAAGCGCGTACGGAGCTCGCCCTCGGGATCGAAGGGGTTCCGGAGGCGGCCTTCGGCCTCGAGCGAGAGCCCGGGTCCGTCGATCGAGAGCCGTTGGACCGTCACCTCCTCGCCCTTGCCGGAGAGCAGGACGGCCAGCGCTCCGAGCGGCTCCGGTCCCCGCTGGGGAGTGGTGTAGGCGCTCCGCTCGGCCGAGGCCCGGACGGCGAAGCTCTCCCCCTGCTGGGTGACGAGCGCCCGGACGCCCCCGGCCTCGACGGTCGTCCCGCCCGACTCGTAGACGAACGAGCCGTTCTCGATGAGCCCCCGTTCGATGAGGAACGGCAGGGACAGGATCGAAAGGGGCGTCCGGGGCGGGCCCGCCGCGGCGCCTTTGGCCCGCGGCCGGACGCGGAACTCCGGCGACTCGAGGACGACGTTCAGGACCTTGCGGTTGCGCAGAAGCGACTTGTAAGGGATCTCGATCCGGACCCGGCGGACCCGGACCGTCGCCGGCTCCTCGATCGAGCGGAGGTTCTCGATGATCAGGGTCGGCGGGATATAGGACAGCGACAGCCGGTCGTAAGTCAGGGTCTTCCGGACCTCCTTGCGGACCTCGTTGAGGAGGATCGACTTGCCGACGACCAGGCTGGCGGCGAGCAGGGCCAGGACGAGGAGGAACACCGCGGCCCGGCGGACCTTCTGGACGAGGGCCCGGACCTGTTCGCGGAGCCGGAAGATCGGCAGGACCCTCACTTCTTGACTTTCCTCCAGTCGGCCAGGAAGCGCTCGATGCCGATGTCGGTCAGCGGGTGCCTGACCAGCTTTTCCATGACGCCGTAGGGCACGGTGGCGATGTCGGCGCCGAGCAGGGCGGCCTCGATGACGTGCCGCGGGTGGCGGACGCTGGCGACGATGACCTCGGTCTCGAGCCGGTAGTTCTCGAAGACCTGGACGATCTCCTCGATGAGGGCCATGCCGTCCTCGGAGACGTCGTCGAGCCGGCCGATGAACGGGCTGACGAAGCGGGCCCCGGCCTTGGCGGCGAGCAGGGCCTGGCCCGTCGAGAAGACGAGCGTCATGTTGACGGCGATCCCCTCGCCGTGGAGGACCTTGGTGGCCTTGAGGCCTTCCAGGCCGACGGGGATCTTGACGGCGATGTTGGGGGCGATCTTGGCCAAACCTCGCCCTTCGACGACGATCTCGTCGGCCTTGAGCGAGACGCACTCGGCGCTGACCGGGCCGGGACAGAGGGCGCAGATCTTGCGGATGTTGTCCTCGAAAGAGACGCTCTCCTTGGAGCAGAGCGACGGGTTGGTGGTCACCCCGTCGAGGACGCCCCAGCTGGCGACCTCGCGGATCTCCTCGAAGTTGGCCGAATCCAGGAACAGCTTCATGGGTCCTCCTTGCCGCCCGGGCGGCGGAACGGGTTCGAGAGCACACCGATCCCTTCGATCTGGACGTCCACCCGGTCGCCGGGCGAGACGGGCCCGACCCCGGCCGGCGTGCCCGTGGCGATGATGTCGCCGGGGTTGAGGGTCATGATCCGCGACAGGAAGCGGACGAGGTAGGGGATGGAAAAGATGAGGCTGGCCGTCGTCCCCGACTGGACGAGCTTGCCGTTGTGGAAGGTCTTCAAGCGGATCGAGGCCGGATCGAGCCCGGTCGCGACGCAGGGCCCGACGGCGGCGAAGGTGTCGAAGCCCTTGGCCCGGGTGAACTGGACGTCCTTCTTCTGGAGATCGCGGGCGGTGACGTCGTTGAAGCCGGTATACCCGAGGATGTAGCCTTCGACCGGCTCGTCGTCGGCCAGCGCGCGGGCCTTCTTGCGGATGACGACGCCGACCTCGCCCTCGTAATCGACCTGCGCCGAGACCGGCGGCATGACCACGGCGTCGAGGTGCCCGATGACGGCCGTCGGCGGCTTGAGGAAGACGAGCGGCTCCTCGGGCAGGGGGTTGCCCAGCTCCTGGGCGTGGTCCCGGTAATTGCGGCCGATGCCGACGATCTTGGTCGGCAGGACCGGCGGCAGGACCCGGACGTCGCCGATGGGGACGGGGCTCGTCGCGAGCCGGAAGTCGCCGAAGACCGAGCCGACGATCGGGAACAGGAACTCCTCCTTGAGGACGCCCTGGAGGATCCTCTTGCGGTAGCGGAAGCGGTAGATCTTCAAGGTCTCCCTCCGGTCGTCGCGAAGGCCGGGACCGAGGGGTCCGAAAGGCGCCCATCGGGGCCGATAAAGCGCACGGTGAAGGCCAGGCGCCGGGCCCCGGCGGCTCCCGGGGGGGGAACGAACCGGTAGGACATCCGGATGCCGGGCGCGGCGGCCGGGATCTTCCGGACGAGCCGGGCCGATCTCTCGACCTCGGCGGCCGAGGGGCCCCGCCCGGCGGCCGGAAGAGCGCCCTCGAAAACCCAGATCTCGACGGCCTCGAGCTCGCGCAGGGGACGGCCGGCGAGGGTCTTGCCAGGGTTCGTCCAGGACAGGACGATCTCCGCGCCTTCGGCCAGGGCGGTGAGGTCCGCCGCGGCCATGGGCGCCCGGCCCGCCGGCAGCTCGAGCGGCCCTCTGCGGCCGCAGGCCGCCGGAACGAGCAGGGCCAGGACGACGAGGAGCGCTCCGATCGGTTTGGCCATCACAGGATGAAGCGCCGCAGGTCCTGGCTGACGAGGACGTCCTTGAGGTGCTCGCGTACATAGTCCCGGTCGATGCGCAGGGACTTTGTTTCGATGTCGGGGGCGGCGAAGGAGATGTCCTCCATGACCTTCTCGACGACGGTGTGGAGGCGGCGGGCCCCGATGTTCTCGGCGTCGGCGTTGACCTTCTCGGCGATGTCGGCGATCTCGTCGACGGCGTCCGGCGTGAACTCGACCTTGACCCCCTCCGTGCCCATGAGGGCCTCGTACTGGCGGATGAGGGCGTTCTCCGGCTCGGTCAGGATGCGCACGAAATCGTCCCGCGTCAGCGGGGTCAGCTCGACCCGGATGGGAAAGCGGCCCTGGAGCTCGGGGATGAGGTCGGCGGGCTTGGCCACGTGGAAGGCGCCGGCCCCGATGAACAGGATGTGGTCGGTCCGGACGAGCCCGAAACGGGTGTTGACCGTCGTGCCCTCGATGATCGGCAGGAGGTCGCGCTGGACGCCCTCGCGGCTGACGTCGGGACCGCGGCCGGACTCGCGGCCGGCGATCTTGTCGACCTCGTCGAGGAAGATGATGCCCGACTGCTCGACCCGCTCGACGGCCAACCGGGAGACCTGGTCCATGTCCACGAGGCGCTTCTCCTCCTCCTCGAGGACGATCTCGCGGGCCTCCTTGAGCTTCATCTTCCGGCGCTTGGTCCGGCCGCCGAGGAAGCCGGGCAAGAGCTCCTGGATCTGGAATCCGAGGTCCTCGATCCCGCCGTTGGAGACGACCTCGAGGGGAGGCGTCGTCCGCTCCTTGACTTCGAGCTCGACCATCCGCTCGTCGAGGAGCCCGGCCCGGAGCTGGGCCCGGAGCTTCTCGCGCGTCTCGCGGAAGCTCGTCTCCTCTTCGTCCGGCGCCTCGGGCCGCGTCTTCGGGGGCGGCGGGAGGAGGATGTCGAGCAGCTTCTCCTCGACGGCGGCCTTGGCCTTCTCGACGATCTCGGCGATCTTCTCCTGCTTGACCATATCGACCGAAATGCGGACGAGGTCGCGGATCATCGATTCGACGTCGCGGCCGACGTAGCCGACCTCGGTGAACTTGCTGGCCTCGATCTTGAGGAAGGGCGAGGAGGTCAGCTTGGCCAGGCGCCGGGAGATCTCGGTCTTGCCGACGCCGGTCGGGCCGATCATGAGGATGTTCTTGGGCGCGATCTCGTCGGCGAGAGCGGGGGGCAGGCGGCGCCGCCGGAAGCGGTTGCGCAGGGCGATGGCCACGGCCTTCTTGGCCGGCTTCTGGCCGATGATGTACTTGTCGAGCTCGGCGACGATCTCCCGGGGCGTCAGCTCGACCTCGGGCGCCTCGGACGCCGGCCGCTCGAGCGATTCGGGCAGGACGATCGGCATCTAAAGCTCCTCGACCGTGATCGTGTCGTTCGTATAGACGCAGATCTGGGCGCTGATCTTGAGGGCCTCCTCGGCCACGGCCCGCGCCTCGAGGCCGGTGTGCCGCAGCAGGGCCCGGGCGGCGGCCAGGGCGTAGGGCCCGCCCGAGCCGATGGCCAGGACGCCGTCGTCGGGCTCGACGACGTCGCCCGTGCCGGAGATGAGCAGGGCCGTCTCCTGGTTGGCGACGATGAGCAGGGCGTCGAGCTGGCGGAGGGCCTTCTCCATGCGCCAGTCCTTGGCCAGCTCGATGGCCGCCCGGGGCAGGTTGCCGCGGTGCTCCTCGAGCTTGGCCTCGAAGCGGGCGAACAGGGCGAAGGCGTCGGACGTGGACCCGGCGAAGCCGGCCAGGATGTCCCCCTTGCCGAGCCGCCGGATCTTCTGGGCCGTCGCCTTGAGGACGGTCTGACCCATCGTGACCTGGCCGTCGGCGGCCATGGCCGTTTTCCCCTTGTGGCGGACGCAAATGACGGTCGTCGAACGGATCATGGGCGCACCTTTTCTGCTTTCAATAATATAAGATAGAAAGGGACAAGTAAAGGCAGCCCTGAGACCTGCACCTTCCGGTATAGCCCCTCGCGAGGCGGCGAGGGTTATCGCTCCAAAGCCCCCGTGAGGGAGGGGGGGGGCCCGCCGGAAGGCGGGGGGAACCAGCTACAGGGTTCCCGGGGCGCGGGGGCAAGGAGCGATACCCGAGCACAGCCGAGAAGAGGGGCTCGCCTTGAGTCGGATTGACCGGCTAATACGGTTTTAATAATATACGGACAAAACAGATGCGAGAGGAAACGCAATGGCATCCTTGACCCTGGTGGTGATGGCGGCCGGGATCGGCAGCCGCTACGGCGGGCTGAAGCAGATCGACCCTGTCGGCCCGAGCGGCGAGGTGGTCCTGGATTACTCCGTGTACGACGCCCTGCGGGCCGGTTTCGACCGCGTCGTCTTCATCATCCGGGCCGACATCGAGGAGGCCTTCCGGGAACGGATCGGGCGCCGCATCGAGGGGGCGGCCGACACGGCCTACGTCCTCCAATCTCTGGACCAGCTCCCGCCGGGATTCGCCGTTCCCGCCGGGCGGAAGAAGCCCTGGGGCACGGCCCAGGCCATCCTCGCCTGCCGGGAGGCCGTATCGACGCCTTTCGTGGCCATCAACGCCGACGACTACTACGGCCGCACGGCCTTCGAGGCCATGGCCGGCTACCTCGGCCGTTCCGGCGCGGCCGGCGCCAGAGGCGACTACGCCATGGTCGGCTACCGGCTGGAGAACACGCTCTCGGAGCACGGCACGGTGGCCCGCGGCGTCTGCGAAGCCACGGCCGACGGCGAGCTCGTCGGCATCCGCGAGCTCCTGAAGATCAAGCGATTCCCGGACGGCATCAAGCACACGGAGAACGACGCCGATTGGCTGCCGCTCGAGCCCGGGAGCTGGACCTCCATGAATTTCTGGGGCTTCACCCCCGACCTCTTCGGCGAGCTCGAGCGGCGCTTCCCCGCGTTCCTGAAGGCCGGCGCCGCGCGGCTCGACAAGGCCGAGTTCCTCATCCCCGAAGTCGTCGGCGAGCTCATCCGCGCCAAGCTCGCCAGGGTCCGCGTCCTGCCGACCCGGGAGCGCTGGTTCGGCGTGACCTATCCCGAGGACCGGCCGCTGTTCCAGGCGGCCATCCGCGGTCTCGTCGACGCGGGCGTCTACCCACGGGATCTCTGGGCGGCGAACTCGGGAAGATAGCGCGTCAATTAAGGAAGGGACGATGAAGAATACCGCTGCCCTGATCGCGTGTCTCTGCCTCCTGGCCATCTCTGCGGCCCCGTCCCAGAGCGGGCCCGAGGATTGGGAGAATCCCGCGCTGCTGCACGCCGGAACGGAGGCGCCGCGGGCGACTTTCGTCCCCTTTCCCGACGCGGCCTCGGCCCTCAAGCTCGGCCCCAAAGGATCGCCCCGTTATCTTTCGCTCAACGGCCCGTGGAAATTCCACTGGTCGCCGCGGCCGACCGACCGGCCCCTCGATTTCTGGAAGCCCGCCGTCGACGTCTCCGCCTGGGCCGACACCTCGGTGCCCTCGAACTGGATGCTCCAGGGCTACGACTATCCCATTTACGTCAACATCCCCTACGAGTTCGCCCGCAATCCCAAGCCGCCGTTCGTCCCCCACGAGCGCAACCCCGTCGGCTCCTACCGCCGGACGTTCACGGTGCCGGAGGAGTGGCGAGGCATGGAGGTCTTCCTGCGCTTCGGGGCCGTGAAGTCCTTCTTCTACGCTTGGGTCAACGGCGAGAAGCTCGGTTTCAGCAAGGATTCCAAGACCCCCGCCGAATGGAACATCACCCGCTTCCTCAAGCCCGGCGAGAACGTCCTGGCCGTCGAGGTCTACCGCTGGTCGGACGGCTCCTACCTCGAGTGCCAGGACTTCTGGCGGCTGGCCGGCATCGAACGCGACGTCTGCCTCGTCGCCGCGCCACCGGTCCACATCCGCGACTTCGAGGTCCGGGCCGGCCTGGACGGGGCCTACCGGAACGGGCGCCTGAGCGTCGACGTCGCGGTCCGCGGGACAGGCGCCGGGGCTTCCGTCGTCCTGGCCCTCCTCGACCCGTCAGGAAAGAAGGTCCTCTCCGCCGAGCGTCCGGTGGGAACCGCGAAAGACGGCACGGTCGTCGTCCGCTTCGAGGGCGCGGTCCCCGGCGTCCGGCGGTGGAGCGCCGAAACGCCCGATCTCTTCCGGCTGACGCTGGAGCTCGAAGACGCCCGGGGCCAGGCCCTCGAAGCGGTCACCTCGAAGATCGGCTTCCGGACAAGCGAGATCAAGAACGGGCAGCTCCTCGTCAACGGCGTCCCTGTCCTGCTCAAGGGCGTCAACCGCCACGAGCACGACCCGTACACGGGCCATGTCATCTCCGAAGAGTCCATGCGCCTGGACATCGAGCTCATGAAGCGGGCCAACATCAACGCCGTCCGGACCTGCCACTATCCGGACGCTCCTCGCTGGTACGAGCTCTGCGACGAGTACGGCCTCTATGTCGTCGACGAGGCCAATATCGAGAGCCACGGCATGGGCTACGGACCCGACAGCCTGGCCAAGGACCCGGCCTGGGGCCCGGCCCACCTCGACCGCGTCCGGCGCATGGTCGAGCGCGACAAGAACCACCCCTCGATCATCGTCTGGTCGCTCGGGAACGAGGCGGGCGATGGCGTCAACTTCGAGGAGGCCTACCGCTGGCTCAAGAAGCGCGATGCCTCTCGCCCGGTCCAGTACGAGCGGGCCGAGCTGCGGGCCCACACCGACATCTTCTGCCCGATGTACGATTCGATCGAGAGCATGGTCAAGTACGCCTCGACGAAGCAGGCGCGGCCCCTCATCCAGTGCGAATACGCCCACTCCATGGGCAACTCGACCGGCAACCTCCAGGACTACTGGGACGCCATAGAGAGCCACGACCAGCTCCAGGGCGCGTTCATCTGGGATTGGGTCGATCAGGGCTTCGCGGCCAAGACGGAGAAGGGCCTGTTCTATTGGACGTTCGGTGGGGATTACGGCCCTTCCGACGTCCCGTCCGATCAGAACTTCTGTTGTAACGGCGTCGTCGGGCCCGATCGGACGCCGCACCCCGCCTATTACGAGGTCAAGAAGGTCTATCAGTACGTCAAATTCCGCGCGGCCGACCTCGCCGCCGGAACCATCGAGATCCGCAACCGCTACGATTTCATAGGTCTCGAACGGTTCGATCTCGCCTGGGAGCTCACGGCCGACGGGAAGGTCATGACGACCGGGACGATCGAGCGGCCGGCCGTGGCGGCGCGCGCGTCCAAGGTCCTCCGGCTCGCGCTGCCGAAATTCCAACCCCAGCCGGGCGTTGAATACTTCCTCAATGTCTCTCTTCGGACGCGAGCCGGAGGGACCGGCCTCCCCAAGGGCCACGTCGTGGCTGCGGAACAGCTGCCGTTCCCGGCAGGAGGCGTCGCCCTCGAGGCGCCGGAGCGCGCCCTGTCCCCGCTCGCGGTCGACGACGGCCCGCGCTTCCTGCGGATCACCGGCGACGGATTCGCCCTCCGGTTCGACCGCCTGACGGGAGCGCTGGATTCCTTCGTCCACGATGGACGCGAGCTCATCGCCTCCGGGATCGAGCCGAATTTCTGGCGCTCCCCCACCGACAATGACTTCGGGAACCAAATGCCCCGCCGTTTGGCCTTCTGGCGGCAGGCCAGCCTCTACCGGGACCTGAAGTCGCTGACGGTCCGGGCCGCGGCGCCCGGCCGGGTAGCGGTCACGGTCGAATACGGCTTCGGCGGCGGCGTCTCGCAAACGCTGGCTTACGACATCGAGGGTGACGGCCGCGTCGCCGTCACCGGCAAGCTCACGGTGCCGGCCGGGTCGAAGCTCCCCGAGATCCCCCGTGTCGGCTTGAAGCTGGCCGTGCCAGCCGCGCTCGACCGGGTCCTCTGGTATGGCCGCGGGCCATTCGAGAATTACCGGGACCGCAAGACCGCGGCGTTCGTCGGCCTGCACGAGACGTCGGCCGGCGAGCCTTTCCCCTACGTCAGTCCCCAGGAATACGGCAACCGGACCGACACGCGCTGGGCGGCCTTCCGCGACGCCGAGGGCCGGGGCCTCCTCGTCTCCGGCGATCCGGTCCTCGAGTTCTCGGCCCACCCGCATTGGCCGGAAGACCTGACCCAGGAGAGCCGCGGCTCGAAGCACCCGCCGGACGTCACCGTCCGCGATTTCGTCTGTCTGACCCTCGACCACGCCCAAATGGGCGTCGGCGGCGACGATTCCTGGGGGGCCCGGGTCCACCCCGAATACACCCTGCCGGCCAAGGACCACGCCTATCGATTCGTCCTCCGGCCGCTCGAGCCGGGCGACGATCCCGCGGCCGTGGCCCGGGAACACCGCTAGCCGGGGGAACCAATTCCGCCCGAGGGGAGTATTCACTAATGGGTTTGATATTAGCGGTTTGAATTGATATCCTGAAGCCATGAACTGCCCGCGCTGCCAGAACGACAACCCCGAGGGGACCCGCTACTGCGGCCGTTGCGGCCGGGAGCTCCCGGGGACCGGCGACACCGTCGCCGCGGGAACGGCCACCTTCCAGACGCCCTCGCGGGGGCTCGAGCGCGGCACGACCTTCGCCCGCCGCTTCGAGATCATCGAGGAGATCGGCAAGGGCGGCATGGGCACGGTCTACAAGGCCTACGACAGCAAGATCCGCGAGGTCGTCGCCCTCAAGCTCCTCAAGCCCGAGATCGCCTCGGACCTGGAGATCGTCGAGCGCTTCCGCAACGAGATCAAGCTGGCCCGCCAGGTCTCCCACCGGCACGTCTGCCGGATGTACGACATCGGCGAGGAGTGGCTGTCCATCTACATCTCCATGGAGTACGTGGCCGGCGAGGACCTCAAGAGCTTCATCCGACGTTCGGGCCACCTCAACGAGGGCAAAGCCGTCGGGCTGGCCCGGCAGATCACGGAGGGCCTGGCCGAAGCCCACCGCCTCGGCGTCGTCCACCGCGACCTCAAGCCGCAGAACATCATGATCGACAAGGACGGCAACGCCAAGATCATGGA
>JBFYNT010000072.1:0-2858 GCA_041304225.1 Candidatus Aminicenantota bacterium | reverse complement strand
CCTGTCGCTCGGCGCCCTGGTCCTGCTGAGGATCCTCTGACGGTTCCGCGAGGGAATAGCCATGGACAAGGGAAAAGAAAAGAAGAAGCCGGACGGCCTCAGCCGCCGCGAGTTCATCAAGGGCATGGGCCAGGGCGCCCTGGGCACGGCGGTCCTGGCCCCGCTCCACGGCCAGACGATCACGACGAAGAAGGGGCGCGTGCCCGTCTACGAGCGCAAGACGATCGTCCTGACCGTGAACGGCCGGAGGATCGAAGCGGCCGTCGAGGCCAACGAGACGCTCCTCGACCTCCTGCGCGACCGGCTCGACCTCACCGGGGCCAAGAAGGTCTGCGACCGGGGCGAGTGCGGCGGCTGTACCGTCCTGCTCGACGGCGAGCCGGTCTACGCCTGTATGTATCTCGCGATACGGGCGGACGGCCGGACGGTCCGGACGGTCGAGGGATTGGCCGAGGGCGACGCGCTCTCCCCCGTCCAGGAGGCCTTCATCGAAAAGGACGGCTACCAGTGCGGCTTCTGCACGCCGGGCTTCCTCATGACGACCACGGCCTTCCTCGAGAAGAACCCGTCGCCGGCGCGCGACGAGGTCAAGCAGGCGCTCTCCGGGAATCTCTGCCGCTGCGGCAACTACGCCAAGATCTACGATGCCGTCGAGGCCGCGGCCAAGAAACGGAAGGGGGCGTGAGATGAACGGAAAGGAATTCCGGCATATCGGGAAGAAGACGCCCCGGGTCGACGGCCGCGAAGTCGTCACGGGCAGGGCCAAGTACACGCACGACGTCAGGCTGATGGGACTGCTCGTCGGCAAGATCCTGCGCTCGCCCCACGCCGCGGCCGAAGTCGTTTCGGTCGACCTGGCCCCCGCCCTGGCCGTGCCCGGGGTCCGGGCCGCTTTGAAGCTCGCCGAGGGCAAGGTCCGCTACGCCGGACAGCAGGTCGCGGCCGTGGCCGCCGTCGACGAGAGGACGGCCGAGAAGGCGCTGGCCCTGATCAAGGTCGAGTACAAGACCCTGCCGCACGTCGTCGACGCGGAGCGGGCCCGCGATGCCGCCGCGCCTCAGGTGCGGGACGGCAAGCCCAACCTCGAGGAGCTCTACACGTACGACCGGGGCGACGCCGAAAAGGGCCTGGCCGAGGCCGACGTCGTCGTCGAGCGCGCCTACCGGACCGGTTTCGAGGTCCACCACCCGACCGAGACGCACGGCAGCGTCGCTGCGTGGGAGGGCGACCATCTTGTCGTCTACGACTCGACCCAGAACATCCACGGCGTCCGCGACGGCCTGGCCCGGGCCCTCAAGGTCCCGGCGGCGAACGTCACCGTCATCAAGAACTATATGGGCGGCGGGTTCGGCAGCAAGCTCGGCCTGGGCGATTACACGGTCGCGGCGGCCAACCTGGCCCGCCAGGCGGGACGGCCGGTGAAGGTGCTGCTGTCCCGGCGCGACAACGCCCTGTGCGTCGGCTACCGGCCGTCTTCCCACCAGACCTATAAGGCCGGCGCCAAGAAGGACGGCACGCTGACCGCGTTCACGCTCCTGAACACCGCCTGCGGCGGCCTCGCGGCCGGCGACGAAGTGGCGGAGCCCGTCGTCGATATCTATAAGTGCCCGAACTGCAAGGTCCGGGAGCACACCGTATACACGAACGTCGGGGCCCAACGGGCCATGCGCGCCCCGGGGCACACGCCGGGCGTCTTCGGGCTCGAGAGCCTGATGGACGAGCTGGCCGCGGAGCTGGACATGGACCCGCTCGAGCTGCGGCGAAAGAACTATTCGACCAAGAACCAGGGCGACACGGGCCTGCCCTATTCGAGCAAGGGCCTCGACAAATGCTACGAAGCCGGCGCCAAGGCCATCGGCTGGGAGCGGCGCAACCGCCGGCCGGGCGAAGGGCCGGCGACGGGACCGCTGCGGCGGGGGCTCGGCATGGCCACCAGCATCTGGTTCGGGGCCGGAGTGCCCGGGACGCTCGCCGACATCGTCCTCTACCCGGACATGTCGGTCGAGGTCGTCTGCGGCACGCAGGACCTCGGCACGGGGACCCGCACCCACATGGCCATGGTCGCGGCCGAGACGCTCGGTCTCGAGCCGAAGGAGATCACGGTCAAGATCGGCAATTCCGATTATCCCTGGGCGCCCCTCTCGGGCGGCAGCCTGACGGCGCCGTCCGTGGCCCCGGCCGTGCGCGACGCCGCCCTCAAGGCGGTCGAGCGGCTCAAGGCGGCCGCGGCGGCCCGGCTCAAGGCCGCCCCGGCCGATGTCGTCATGGGCGACAGGAAATTCACGGTCAAAGATGACCCGGCCAAGTCGGCCTCTTTCGCCGAGGTCTACCGCGACCTGCGCCGGGAGTCGGTCTTCCACGGCGAGCGGGGCGGCATGCCCGACGACAAGTACGCCTTCAACACCTTCGGCGCCCACTTCGCCGAGGTCGAGGTCGATACGGAGACCGGGACGGTGAAGGTGCTCAAATACGTCGCCGTCCAGGACAGCGGGCGGATCGTGAGCGCGCTCACGGCCGAAAGCCAAGTCGTCGGCGGCGTCACCCAGGGCCTGAGCGCCGGCCTGTTCGAGGAGCGGGTCATGGACGACGCGACGGGAACGGTCGTCAACCCGAACTTCCGCGACTACAAGATCGCGACCTCGCTCGACACGCCGGAGATCGAAGTCCTGTTCGCCGAAGTCGAGGACGAGAAGATCAACAACCTCGGCGTCAAGGGCCTGGGCGAGCCCGCCCGCGTGCCGGCCGCGGCGGCCGTGGCCAACGCCGTGTTCAACGCGATCGGCGTCCACGTGCGGGAAATCCCGATGACGCCCCCGCGCGTCCTCGCGGCCCTCCGGAGAAAGGAGTCCCGGTCATGA
>JBFYNT010000071.1:0-3170 GCA_041304225.1 Candidatus Aminicenantota bacterium | reverse complement strand
CCGGCCAGGTCGCGCGTGACGCTGTGGACGAAGACGCGCCAGCCGGTGACCGAATCGGGCACGGTGAACTCGATCGTGGCCGTGCCGTCGGCGCCCGTCAGGAGATGCGGCTGCCAGAAGGCGGTCTCGGAGAAATTCGAGCGCAGGGCGGGGCCCTGGTCGCCGGCCTCGATGATCGTCACTTGTTCGTTGATGGCCTCCTCCCTGGGCGCCTTGCCGGCCGCCTGAGAGGACTTGGCATCCATCATCGGCGCGGGGGCCTCGGCCAACATGTCGGCCCGCTCGACGCCTCCGACGACGCCCCCGACGATCCCCCCCTTGTAGCGCCGCCCGGGCCCGCCGATGCCGTAGCCGCCGAGCGAGAAGAGCTCGTCCGCGCGGAACGTGACGTAGCCGGGGATGTGGTGCCAGCCGTCGCCGTAGGAGAGCATGATCTCGGCCGTGCCCAGGACCGGGTCCCACGAGTCCGTGCTGGCGCGGTAAGGATAGAGCCCGGAGAGGCGCGGCGGACGGTGCGGGGCGAAGATGTCGAGGCTGCGGTCGTACATGTAGGCCAGGAGCTCGGCCGCGCCCTTTTCGGCCGGTTTGCCCGCGGGTGTCTTGACGGTCACCCGCCAGGTCTCGCGTCCGCCGGGCGTGAGCTTGTCCCGGAACGTCGCGAACGAAACGCCGAGCTCCTTGTTGTCCCAGGGGACGAAGACGAGCGCTTCCTCGCTCATGAACTGGTGGTCGCGGACGGCCGTCACCCGGACGCCGAACCCGCCGCGCAGGTCCTCGCCGACCGGGATCTCGACGATGCCGCCGTCCTTGCCGGCTTCGAGCCAGCGCCGCTCCCAGGGAATGCCGCCCTTGAACGTCTCGAAGAGGACCGGCTGGCCGCTCCAGCCGCTGTCGAGGAGAATGCGGGCCTTGCCGCCGACCGGCACGACGCCCTTCTCCGCCTTGAGGAGGAGCGGCAGCTTGAAAGCGGGCTTGGCACCGCCCGCGACCAGGAAATCGAGGCTGTCCTTGCAGACGGCCCCGAAGTCGTCCTTGGTCTCGTAGAGCAGGCGATAGGCCCCGGCGCCGAGCGCGGGAAGCGAGATCGAGGCGACGCCCTTGGGGTCATGATCGACGGCGCCCTTGGCCGCTTCCGCGCCTTCCTTCCACATCCGGACGACGGTCGCGGGATCCACCGTCTCCCAGCGGGCCCGGAGGAGGTCGCCCGGGGTCGGCGGATAGAGGCGGTCCTCGGCCGTGCCCGGCCGGACAGGGAGAGGCTGGTCGGCGGGGAGGAGGGTCTGGTCCGGCTGGACGAGCCGGACGACGCGCCACAAGCCCTTGCCGGCCTTCGGCGTGCCGTTGAGATCGGTGCGCAGGACGGTGAACGCGCTTTTCGAATCGGCGCGCAGGAATTCGGTCTCCGAGGCGGCCCTGGCCTCGACGCTGACGAAGCCGAGGCGGAACGAGCGCTCGGCCGACCGTGTCTCGCCGCCCTCGTCCGTGACGTCGACCGAGAGCGTGTAGCGGTAGGTCAGGCCCGACGACGCGCCGCCGTCCTTCTTCTCGTCGGCGATCGGAGTGAACGCCACGGCGAAGGCGCCGTCGGCGTCGATGGGCGCTCGCCCGCCGGCGATCTTTTGACTGCGGGTGCCGCCGCCGTCGCCCCACCACCACCACCATCTCGGGTAGACCGGCTCGCGCCGGACCTGCCAGACGGCCTCGCCGCCCGTGACGGGCAGGCCGAAGTAATAGCGGGCCTCGCCCTTGAGGGAGGCGGGCTTGTTGAGGCGCAGGGGCTTCTCCGGGTCCTTGACCGAGACTTCGAAGGTCGGCCGCTTGTATTCCTCGACCCGGACGGAGGCGTTGCCGTCGGGCGAAGCGCGCAGCTGCCAGGCGCCGAGCGGGCGGCCGGCCGCGGGGACCGTGAACTCGCCGCTCGCCGTACCGAAGGCGTTGGTCGTGACCAGGGCTTCAGCGACGCGCTCGTCGTTGATGTCCTCGAGCCAGACGGAGACCTGCCTGGCGGCTTCGGGGGCGATCCGGCCGAGATCCGTTCGGCCTTTATAGGCCAGGACCTTCCAGTAGATCTTCTGGCCGGGGCGGTAGATGGAGCGGTCGGTGTAGACGAGCGCGGCCTGCCGGTCGCTCAGGCCCCGGCGCCCCTGAAGATAGAAACCCGGGGAATCGATGACGGCGTCCCGGCCCTTCTTGGCGATGATGAACACCGAGTTGGCGCGCGTGGTCGGGGCGAACCAGGCCCGGCCTTCGGCGTCGGTCGTCTTGGAATCGACTTTCGCGTGGCCGCGGCGCCAATTGTAGGCGTAGAGGTCGACCGTGACGCCGGCGACGGGCCGGCCTGTGGCCCCGGAGAAGACGACGACCTCTCCGCCCGTGCCCGCGGCTTCGTTGGCCGCGCCGGTCTGGCGTTTGACCAGGACGAGGTCGCCGACGATGACGCCGGCGCCGATCGTCTGATTTCCGGCTTCGGCGAAATCCTCCCGGGCCGAGGCGACGACGAGATAGAGCGAGGGCGCCAGCGTTTCGGGGAGATTTGCGTAGGTCCGGTGGTCGCGATAATCCGGCGTAGGGGCGAGATCGACTTTCCATGCGGCGTCGGGCTTGCGCTCGGCGACGAGGCGGCGGGCTTCGTCGCCCTGCGGGAAGAGATTGTAATCTTTAGCCGCCTTGACCTCGGCCTCGAGGTCGAGGGGATAGGCGCGGAGATAGACGCGGTCCAGGTTGCGGTGCGTGAGGCGGACGGAGCGCCGGCCGGGCGCGTCGAGGCGCATGGCCTCCAGGGAATAGCCGGGCGCTTCGATCGAGGCGACGATGTGCCGGCAGCGGCCGCCGCCGGGAGTGTCCGGGAAGCGCTCGGCGCCCTCGAGGGCGATCTTGCGGGCCCGGACAAGGGCGTCCGGGGCGTCCTCGGAGCGGGTGTACTCGGCCAGAAGAGCTTGCCCGAAGGCCCACCAGGAGTTCTTGCGGTTGGCGGCGAGGAAAGCGGTCAGGTGCTTGCGGAGGAGGGCCCGGTCGTCCTCGTCGCTGAACGCTTCGTGGAGCGATTGGACGAGCTCGAAGCGGGCTTCGAGGGCGGCGGCGGGACGATCGCCGCGGCGGCTCCAGGACTCGTGCTCGCCGAGAAGGGCGGCGATCCTTTCGACGGGGTGTCGAGTGGGATCGGCGAGGAT
>JBFYNT010000070.1:0-3367 GCA_041304225.1 Candidatus Aminicenantota bacterium | reverse complement strand
CAGACGACGCGCATCAGCATCCTGGGCATCAAGACCACGGACAAGGGCCAGACGGTCTTCGTCGACAATCCGGGCATCCACAAGCCGCTCCACACCCTCAACAAGCGGATGATGAACTTCGTCTACTCGGCCCTGGAGACCGCGGACGTCGTCTGCCTGCTCATCGACGCGACCGAGAAGTTCGGCCACGGCGACGAGTATGTCCTGGAGACGCTGCGCAGGGTCAAGACGCCGGTCTTCCTGCTCATCAACAAGGTCGATATCACCCGCAAGGACAAGGTCCTGCCGATCATCGACCGCTACAAGGACCTCTTCCCCTTCAAGGAGATCGTGCCCATCTCGGCCCTCAAGGGCGTCAACCTCGACGTCCTGGAGAAGCTCCTCACCGAGGCCCTGCCGGAGGCGCCCAAGCTCTACTCCGACGAGGAGATCTCCGACCAGTCGGAGAAGTTCCTGTTCGCCGAGATAATCCGGGAGAAGATCCTCAAGTACGTCACCGAGGAGCTGCCCTTCGTCACGGCCGTCTACATCGAGTCCATCGAGAAGAAGGAGCAGTCCGACTGGAAGAAGCCCGGCGAGACGCGGCCCCTGACCCACATCCGGGCCTCGATCTTCGTCGAGAAGGACAACCACCGCAAGATCATCATCGGCCGCCACGGCTCGCTCGTTAAACAGATCGGCATCGAGGCCCGCCAGGAGATCGTTGAGTACATCGGCCACAAGGTCTACCTCGAGCTCCAGGTGAGGGTGCGGGAGGGCTGGCGCGACTCCGAGGACGTCCTCGACCTCATCGAGGGCCAGAAAGGGTAGGAAAATGGGGACACGGAAAATGGGGACATGACCCATTTCTCCTGAAATGGGATCGTGTCCCCCATTTTCCGAAGTGTCCCCGATTTTCCAGACCGTGTCCCCCATTTTCCGTTAGATCGTGTCCCCTCCCCCTGATTTGACTACTCTTTCTTCAAATGCGATAATCTAGCGCCAACCTTGCGGTGAGTGTAGCTCAACGGTTAGAGCATCGGACTGTGGATCCGAAGGTTGGGGGTTCGATTCCCCTCACTCACCCCACTTGTTTTTCCTTACCTGAATAAGAACTCGAACATCGCTTTTTCCACTGCGGCAGGCTGTTCGATCCAGGCCCAGTGTCCGCAACGGTCCAGCCAAACGAGACGGCTGCCCTTGAGCAATCCCTGGTTTTCTAGGGCGATGGACTCGGGCATGGGGTCTTGGCGGCCATGGAGTATCAGGGCCGGGATATCTAGATTCTTCAAGGACTCGATCCGAGCAGGGGCACCCTGGTCGAAGGCGGTACTCACTTGTTCGCCGAAGTCAGGATTGGAGGACTCCTTGACCGGCTTGAACGTGGCAATGGCTTCGTGAGCCTTGGCCCTATCATAGAACTGGCTTGGGAGCATGGCTCGCATCAGTTCGAAATCGGCTCGAGCGGGGTCCTTAGCATAGATATCTGGCTTGGACCAGTATGCTTGAGCATTAAGGTCATCAACACTCATGCGGGCTTTCATATTGTCGCTGAACGCCTTGGCGAAGGCCCACGAGGGCCCCCCGGAACCGACAAGAATGAGCCCCTTGATGCTGGAGGGGAACTTGGAGGCGTAGTCGAGCGCCAGCATGCCGCCCCAGGAGCAACCCCAGACCGTCCACCTTTCCAGACCTAACTCCTTTCGCAAGGCCTCCAGGTCGGTAATTGTGGCGTCTAGAGTGATGACCTTGGGATCATCGGGAATGGAGCCGCCTGAACCTCGCTGGTCCGGCAGTATCGCCCTTCCCCGTTTGGCGATCATCTGAGCCACCGGTTCAAGGCCCTCGCCTGAGATGCCCGGGCCACCCATGAGCAGCAGCACGGCCTCTCCCTGCCCGTAGTCCCTATAGCGGAGTACCATGTCAGGGCGGGCCATTGTTTTCGTCTTCCCAAGTGATGAAGCCTTTTCCTGAGGAGTTTGAGCTTGCACCTGAAGGCCGAAGCCGACTAGCAGGTAGACCACAAGATGAATAACACGCATCGAAGTCCCCCCCTCTGGCATTTCGCTGGATCGCGTCCCTTGCCGCAATCTGGACTATATCGCCCATGTGGAAGCGAAGTCAACACCAGATCGCTTCTCGTCCAGCGGCTTGGCTCGTCGCAGCTTTTCTAAGCCTATCAGCGCGATAGCGCCGCTCGGCCTGATCCCTTAGCCGGCCCGGGTTTCGGGCGGGGTGTATAATAGTCATTCCTCCTGTTTTCCCCTGGCGATCTATCCCCGGACGGAGAACGTAACGCCCAAAGGAGCCCTGTGCGCAGACTCGATATCCGCAACGTCGGCATCATCGCCCACGTCGATCACGGGAAGACGACGCTGGTCGACGCGATGATGCGGCAGTGCAAGCTGTTCCGCAATATCGACCAGATGGGCGATTGCATCCTCGATTCGGGCGATCTCGAGCGCGAGCGGGGCATCACCATCGTCGCCAAGAATATGTCGCTCGTCTGGCAGGGCGTCAAGATCAACATCGTCGATACGCCGGGCCACTCGGACTTCGGCGGCGAAGTGGAGCGCGTCCTCCGGATGGTCGACGGCGTCCTGCTCCTCATCGACGCGGCGGAAGGCCCGCTGCCGCAGACCCGTTTCGTGCTCAAGAAGGCCCTGGAGCTGGGCCTGCGACCCATCGTCGTCATCAACAAGACCGACCGCCCGGACGCCCGGATCCGGGAGGTCCTCGACGAGACCGTCGACCTCTTCATCGAGCTCGACGCCGACGACGAGCAATGGAATTTCCCGGTCATCTACGCGTCGGGCCGGAACGGCACGTCGACAACGGACCTGGCCGAGCCGGCGAAGGACCTGACCCCGCTCTTCCGCTCCATCCTGGAGCATGTGCCGGCCCCGGAATACGATCCCGAGAGCCCGCTCTCGGCCCTGATCACCAACATCAGCCATGACGACTATATCGGACGCATCGGCATCGGCCGCCTCCTGGGAGGCCGGGTCCGGACCGGCGACCCGATCGCGGTCCTGTCCGGCGACGACAAGCAGGTCCTGGGACAGGTCCAGAAGCTGTTCGTCTTCGAGGGACTCGAACGGACCGAGGTGCCCGCCGTCGAAGCGGGCGAGCTCTTCGCCTTCGCGGGCGTCCCTTCCGTGACCATCGGCGACGCTCTTGCCGACCCCGAGAGGCCCATCCGCCTCAACGTGCTGACCATCGAGCCGCCGACCGTATCCATGATCTTCCTGGTCAACAACAGCCCGTTCGGGGGCCGGGAAGGCCGGCATGTCACCTCCCGCAAGCTGCGCGAGCGCGTCGAAAAGGAGCTGCGGACGAACGTCTCCATCTCCGTCGAGTGGGGAGATTCTCCCGACCGCTTCACGGT
>JBFYNT010000069.1:0-7026 GCA_041304225.1 Candidatus Aminicenantota bacterium | reverse complement strand
TCAAGTCGCTCGGCAAGATGGACCACGTCCGGACGGGCGGCACGCTCCTCAACCAGAAGTTCGCGCCGCAGCTTCTCGCCGACGACACGGGCCTGGCCGGGCTCAAGGACCTCGTCCGGTCCTACTTCCGGCTGATGGGCCACCACATCCAGTTCAACGTCGTCACGGCCGACCTGCTGCGGACGGCCCAGGCCAACCCGGAGAAGTACCGTGATCTCATCGTCCGCGTGGCCGGATACAGCGACTATTTCGTCGACTGCAGCACCGAGCTGCAGAACGAGATCATCCACCGCACCGAGCACCAGGAGCTCTAGGCCGCCTATACACCTCCCCCGGGATTGTGGTATAAATGACCTTCCCGAACGACGCCCGGAGGACACCATGAGCGACAAGAAGAGAGTGCTCATCATCGACGACGACCCGGCCATCTGCGAATCCGTCAAGGCCATCCTCGACGCCAGCGGCTTCGACAGCGCCTACGCCTTGAGCGGCAAGGAGGGCCTCGAGGCCTTCCGCAAGACCAACCCCGACATCGTCCTCTGCGACATGATGATGGAGGACATCGACGCGGGCGGGCAGGTGACCAAGATCATGAAGACCGAGCGCCCCGGGACACCCGTCTTCCTGTTGAGCACGATCGGAGACGCCACGGCCTCGACCGTCGGCCTGGCCGAGTTCGGCTTCAGCGGCGTCTTCCAGAAGCCCGTCAACTTCGACCTGCTGCTGGCCGTTATCGGCCGGTATGCCAAGGCCAAGTAACTCCCTCGTCCCGCCGCCTCCGCCGACCGGTGCCCCAAAGCCCATGAGCCCCTCCCTGGCCGAGATCTTCCGCCGCGAGGGCGACCTCGCATCCTATCGCCGGGCCGTGGTCGCGCTCGGGGGCGATTTCCCGTTCGGGAGCGCCGACATGATCGAGCTCGGCGCGGTTTATTTCGAGCGCTACCCCGACCGGACACAGGGCCGCGACGCCGCCGAGGTGCGGCTCGGCTACGCCTTGGCCCGGGTAGCCCTGATCGAGAAGACCGTCCTGGCCGTCGACCCGGCCCGCAGGGACGCCTACCGGACCGTGCTGGACGACGTCGTCAAGGTGGGCCCGACCTTGGAGGCCCTGCTCGCCTCATTCGGCCGGGCCGCGCTCCAGGCCGACCACCGGGCCCTCGCCGCCGCTTTGACCGCTCTGAAAGCCGCCATCGACGACATCCCCAAGGGCCTGATCAAGGAGCGTTTCGTCGGCGGTATCTCCAATATATTCAACATCATGTATGTCATCGACATGAAGCTCCGCGGTCCTTTACTTTGAGGGGCCGTTCTGGTATCTTATTTTCTATAGAATTCCCTGTACGGCTGACGGGTTGAGCTCTCTGCCGAATCCCGGGGGTTCCCGAGAGCGCCTCTTTCCCCGTCGACCGCGCATCCGTCCGGCGTAGGCCCGCCGGCTGGGAAGATCCGGGCCACCAAGTCTCAGGAGCCAACGGCATGAGCACTCACACGGGAGTCTGCAACTTCTGCGGGACCGGCTGCGGCCATGAGCTCGACGTCGTCGACGGCGCCGTCCGGGGCGTCTTCGCCTCGTCCGGCCACCCCGTCAGCCGGGGACGGCTGTGCGTCCGGGGCTGGCACATCCACGAGCTCCTGGCGACCCGGGACCGCATCACGACGCCCGCCATCCGCCGCGACGGCCGGCTCAGGTCCGTCCCTTACGACGAGGCCGTCGCCTGCGCCGCCGACCGCCTGGCCTGTTACTCCGGCGACGAGATCGCCTTCCTGGCTTCGCCGCGCGCCTCGAACGAGGACAATTTCCTCCTGGCCAAACTGGCCCGGACCGTCTGCCGCACGCCCCATGTCGGGCTCGCGTCCGACCAGGGCCACGGCGACGCCGCCGAGGTCCTCCTCGAGGGCACGGGGATGCCGGCCATGTCCGGGGCCCTGACCGAGATCCGCAAGGCCCGGTTCATCCTGGTCGTCGGGGCGGACATCGCCCGGCTGAACCCCATCGTCGGCAGCGAGATCCACATGGCCGCCCGCAGCGGCGCGGACCTGGTCACCCTGAGCCCCCGGTCGGCCCAGATGGCCAAGCTCAGCGGGACCCACCTTTGGACCAGGCCGGGGACCCTGCGGCACGCCCTCGCCGCCGCGGCCAAGGTCCTGGTCGAGCGGGGTTGGCACGATGAGACGTTCCTCCGCGACCGGACCGAGGGCTTCGCCGATTTCGCCCGCTACCTCTCCGGCCTCGACCTCTCCGGCCTCGTCGCCGCTTCCGGCCTGAGCCTGGAAACGATCGAGGGCCTGGCCCGGCGGCTGTCCCAAGCGCCGGGCGCCATGGCCTTCTTCACGTCGGGCATCTCCGGCCTCGACCGCGATACGGTCGCCCTGCTCCACGACCTCTTCCTGGCCGCCGGCCAGACCGGCCGGGAGGGCTGCGGCGTCAATCCGGTCACGGGCATCTCGAACATCGTCGGCAGCACCGACGTCGGCGCTTCGCCCCGGTTCCTCGCCGGGCACCGCCGGGCCGAGGGCTCCGACGCGGGCCGCACGCCGCGGGAGCTGCTCGCGGCCGTCCCTTCGCCTCTCAAGGTCATGGTCGTGGCCGACCGCGACGAGGGGATCGTCCGTCACGCGGCCCGGATCAAGAAGCTCGAGTTCGTTCTCTATACCGGGGCCTACGCCAACCCCTTCGTCGATTTCGCCCACGTCGTCCTGCCCGTGGCCGCCTACGCCGAGACCGACGGGACCTATACCAACGCCGAGCGCCGCATCCAGCTCAACCGCAAGAAGGTCGATCCTCCCGCCGGCGTCCGCCCGGCCTGGCGCGTCTACGCCGACCTCGCGGCCAAGCGCGGCGCCGCCTGGGCCGTCCCGTCGGCCGAGGGTGTCATGGGCGAGATCGCGGCGGCCGTGCCCGCCTATGCCGGCGTCACCTACGCGAAGCTCGAGAAGGGGCGCGGCCTGCAGTGGCCCTGCGATGCCGGGCGCCCGGACGGCACGGTCCGGCTCGACGCCGCCGGCCTCGGGCGCAAGCTCCGGTTCGTCGCCGCCTCCGCCGGCTTCGCCGCCCCGTCCCCGACGGCGGACTTCCCCTTCCTGCTCATGGCCGGCAAGGCCAATTACTTCTGGCACCGCAACAACGTCATGGCCAAGACCCAGATCCCCAAGCGGGAATACAACGCCCTGCTCCTCCTGTATCCCCGCGGGTTCGTCGAGATCGCCGCCGACGACGCCAAGCGGCTCGGCCTCCGCGACCGGGCCCCGGTCGACGTCGTCGCCTCCGGCGGCTCGATGCGGGTGGCCGTCCGGATCTCCGGGGACGTCAAGCCGGGGACGATCTACGTGCCTTATTTCATCGAGGATATGGTCCCCGGCTTCCTCAACGCCGCCGGGGCCGCCATCGACGAGGACCAGGATTCGGCGATCCCCGTGAGGATCGAGAAGGTGTGACCATGTATATCCTGCCCAAAACCCAGGTCCCGGCTCTCCTGGCCGCCCTCGCCGCGGACTACCAGCTCTACGGCCCCGTCGTCCGCGCCGACGGCGGCGATCCGATGTTCGAGCGGGTCGACGATCCGGCCGCCCTCCGCCTCGACGCGGCCATCACCTACGATCCGCCGAAGCACGCCGTCTTCCCCCAGAGCGAACGGGTCATGTCCGCCCGCTACGACCGGGAGACCCGCGAAGCTTCGGTCGTCCGCGACGACCTCGTCCGGCCCAAAGCCCTGGTCGGCATCCGGTCCTGCGACCTGACGGGGCTCCTCTGCCTCGACCGCTTCTTCCTCGGCCAGGAGTACGTCGACGACGTCTACCGCGACCACCGCAAGAAGATGTTCATCGTTGCCGTCACCTGCGTCCGGCCGTTCCCCCAGTGCTTCTGCGTCTGCACCGACAGCGGCCCGGCGCCCCGGGAGGGCTACGACGTGGCCCTGACCGCCGTCGGCGACCACTACCTGTTCGAGGCCGGGAGCGGGAAGGGCGAGGCCCTGGCCCGCGCGCTCGGCCTCGCGGCGGCCGCGGCCGACGCCGCGGCCGTCAAGCGCGCCGTGGTCGACGCTTCGATCGCCCGCTTCGACGCCGAGGCCACGGACAACAAGGCCTGGATCTCCCGGGTCATGAACCGCATCACCATGGGCTTCATCCCCAACGATGTCTGGGAATACATCGGGGACCAGTGCTTCGAGTGCGGGGCCTGTTCCTTCGTCTGCCCGACCTGCTCCTGCTTCAACGTCGAGGACCTCGCCGCGGGCGGGGACCGGACCGACCGGATGAGGTCCTGGGACTCCTGTTCCTTCGAGGGCTACACGCGGATGGCCGGCGACCACAATCCCCGCAAGCCCGTCGAGGACCGGAGGAACAAGCGCTTCTTCTGCAAGCTGTCCTACTCCCAATCCAAGAAATACCTCCGGCCGGGCTGCGTCGGCTGCGGCCGGTGCGTCCGGGTCTGCCCGGGCGACATCGGCATGTCCAACGTCGTCACCTATATCCGGCGCGAGATCACCAAGGCGGGTGCGAAATGAGCGCTCCGAACCCCGGCGTCATCGTCACCGTTCCCGAGATCGCCGTCATCGACGAGGTCCGGGAGGAGATCGAGGACGTCCGCACGTTCTTCTTTGCCTTCGAGAGGCCGGAGGTCGCCAGGGACTTCCGGGTCAAGTCCGGCCAGTTCATCATGTGCACGGTCTTCGGGGCCGGCGAGTTCGCCGTGTCCCTGCCGTTCAGCCCCGAGAACGACCGGCTCCACCTGTCGGTCCGCCAGGTCGGCAAGGTCACCCGGGCCCTCCACGAGCTCAAGGCCGGGGACAAGATCGGCCTCCGCGGGCCCTTCGGCAACGGCTTCCCGTTCGAGGCCATCAAGGGCAAGAACGTCGTCTACGTCGCCGGCGGCATCGGGCTCATCCCGTTGCGGTCGTCGATCGTCCACGTCCTCCAGCACCGGAAGGACTTCGGCCGCATCATCCTCATCTACGGCTCCCGCTCGTCGAAGGAGCTGATGTACCGCGACATGATCGCCGCGTGGCGCGCCACCGAAGGCTTCGAGACCTATTTCACCATCGACCGGCCCGAGCCGGGCTGGACCGGCCCCGTCGGGTTCGTCCACACCCTGATCGGCCCGGCCCAGGTCCCCGTCGAGAACACGGTCGCCTTCGTCTGCGGCCCGCCGCTCATGTTCAACTCGGTCATCAAGGAGCTCCTGGCCGCCGGCCTCAAGGACGAGGCCATCGTCTCGACGCTCGAGCGGCACATGAAGTGCGGCATCGGCAAGTGCCAGCACTGCGCCATCGGCCGGACGCTCGTCTGCACGGACGGCCCGGTCTACACCTACAAGCAGATCAAGACCCTCGGGGAGCAGATCTAGGGAAGGCCATGAACGGGCTCATCGATGTCCTCCAAGGCGGCGCCTGCCTCGTCGGCGTCGGCAATCCGCTGCGCCGCGACGACGGCGTCGGGCCTTGGATCGTCGCCGCCCTCCGCGAAGCCGCCGCCGGGACCGGGCTGGCCCTGGTCGACGCCCAGGACGTGCCCGAGAACTTCGTCCCGGCGATCGCCCGCGGCGAGGCCCGCAACGTCGTCTTCGTCGACGCCGTGGCCGCCGAAGGCGAGCCCGGGACCGTCGTGTTCGGCCCCCTGGCCGAATTCGCCGAGGCCGAGAGCTTCTCGACCCACAGGCTGGCCCTCTCGCTCAGCGGCAAGTTCCTCGAGGCCGCCGGGAAGAAGGCCTTCCTGCTCGGCATCGTCCCCGCCGACCTCGATTTCGGCGAGGGGCTGACGCCCGCGGTCGAGCGGGCCGCCGCCTCCGTCCGCGACGCCATCCTCGGCGCCTTCGTCCCCCATCCGCCTGGAGAACCGTCATGAACGCTGACCTCTTCACCCGCCTGTACGCCGCCTTCGGCCTCCTCCTCGCCGCGGCCGCGGCGGCGCCGCTCATCGCCCGCAAGCGGACCCTGGCCGGGATCGTCAACCTCGTTCTGGTCTCGGTCGCGGCGGTCCTCCTGCTCACCGTCAGCGTCGAGGCCCTGTTCGGCCACGCCGGGCACGCCGCGCGGACCGTCTCGCTCGGGCCCCTCGCCGTGCCGTTCCTGGTCGACGGCTTCTCCGCGGTCTTCCTGGCGATCATCGCCTTCGTGGCCGTGACCAGCGCCCTTTATTCCATCCGCTACATGGACCACTACCCGGAGTACGGCTTGGCCGGCTACTACCTGTGCTACCCGCTGTTCATCCTGGGGATGGCCGGCCTGGTCACCGTCGACGATCTGGCCGCCGGCTTTACCCTGGCCTGGCAGGTCATGACGGTCGCTTCGTTCGTCCTGGTCCGGTTCGAGCACCGGAAGAGGGAGAACGCCCGCAACGCCGCGAAGTACCTCGTCCTGATGGAGCTCGCCTGGCTCCTGGTCGTCGCCGGGGCCTTCTTCGTCGACGGCTACCGGTTCGGGGAGCCCCTGGCCGGGATCGCCGCGAAGCTCGGCGCGACCGCCGGACTGCCGCTCCTCGGCTTCTTCGCCTTCCTCCTCGTCGGCTTCGGGATGAAGGCCGGCGTCTGGCCCCTCGGCCAGCTCTGGCTGCCCGATGCCCATTCGATCGCGCCGTCGCCCGTGAGCGCGCTGCTGAGCGGGGTCATGCTCAAGACCGGCGTCTACGGGCTGATGCGGACGTTCCTGTTCATGGTCCCCGCCGGGAACGCGGCTTTCGACGGCCGGTCCTGGGGCCTCGTGATCGCCGCGATCGGGGCGGTGACGCTCCTCGTCGGAACGGTCCAATCGATGAAGCAGAGCGATGCCAAACGGCTGCTGGCCTACAGCTCGATCGGCCAGATCGGCTACATCGTCCTGGCCGCGGGCGCCGTCCTCTTCCTGGGGACGACGGGGGAGCCGGCCCTGCGGGCTTTGGCCGTCGTCGCCGTCGTCGGCGCTCTCTTCCACGTCCTCAACCACGCCATCTTCAAGGGGCTGCTCTTCCTCACGAGCGGCAGCATCCTCTATGCCACGGGGACGAAGGACCTCAACAAGCTCGGCGGCCTCATCCGCCTGATGCCCGTGAGCG
>JBFYNT010000068.1:0-5589 GCA_041304225.1 Candidatus Aminicenantota bacterium | reverse complement strand
GTGTGCTCTTCCGATCTCTCGACCTCCATTTTCGGCGGCGACAGCCAGGACCTGGCCAGGGGCAGAAGGGCCTCGGCCGGCTTGTCGGTCAGGCCGTTCAGCATGAGCATCGTCACCCCGTCCGCGGTCTCCTCGTACGGCTGCCAGGATTGGATGTGGGCCAGGGAGCTGTGCGAGACCCGGTCGGGGGCCAAGGCCCAGCGGCCGCTCGAGCGGATCTGCTGGGAGACAGGCCAGTGGTTCCACCAGGGGAAGATCGACCTCTCCCGGATGATCTCCCCGGCGTAGCAGTCGATGGCCACGTTCTTCGGGTCGACGATGACGTAGGGGCTGAAGCGGGCCTTCAGGTTGACCCGGAGGATGTTCCCGCCGGCCGGCCGGACCAGCCATTGATGTCCGGGGGTGTCCAGGTCGCTGATCCGATGGAGCGTCGCCAGCGTCTCGGCGTCGAAGGAGGCCTTCTCGCCGGGAGGGCCGTCGGCCCAGGAGTAGGTGTGGACCTCGCCTTTCATGTTGGCCAGCGTCAACGCGCCGGTCTCGATGTTGTCCTCGGGGCGCGTGCCGGGAGGATTGATGATGATGGCCTCGTGGTATTGCCGGAAATTATTCCATTCCCGGCCTTCCGCCGGATCGAGCCGCGGCTTGGACGACCAGACCTTGATCTTACGGACACAGGAGCCGTCGGGGTAGACGGTATAGGTTTCCTCGACCCAATCCCCCCATCCCGTCAGGGGATCGACATTGACGAGATCGTAGTGGACGCTGACCGGGGCGTACCGCCAGAGCACGACGACCCGGGCCGCGTGGCTCTCGACGATTCGGGGATGCGAGAACCGGGCCTGCTTGTCCGCCATGGGCTCGGCGCTCGTCGGCATCGTCGGGACCTGCGTCTCGTAGAATTCGTTCGTGTACCAGATGCCGTTGTCGGTGACCCAGGCGGGGATATAGCTCGTGCCGCGCCAGAAGACGAGCCGGTTCGGGGTTTCATCGAAGCGGACCACGACATCGGCCGCCTCGCCGACACGCCAGGGATTCTCCCATTCCTCGGCATACCGGAGACGGGTATAGTAGGCCCCGAAGCGGCCAGGCCCTTTCGGGCCGGCGGGGAGGACCGGGGGCCTGAGCGGCGTAGGGCCGGAGGGCCTCAGCCGCGCCGAGGCCTCTTTGGCCTCGGCGGGAGAGAGGGCGGCGTCATAGATCCGGACCTCGTCGATGATCCCGTCGAACGAGAAAGCGACCGGGGCGACGACCCGGATCTCCTCGGTGAGATCGAGAGGCGTCTGATTGCGCCCGATCACGACATCGACGTCGGGAGCGAGGAGCGGCGTTCCCGGGACCTTCTTTTCGCCGACCAGCTTGCCGTTCAGGTAGAGCTTGAGCCCCGCGGCCGGATCGAAGGTGCCGAGGATATGGTTCCAGGAATAGAGCGGCAGGCCGGCGTCCGAGCGGCACTCCTGCCATCCTCCGCCCGAGGCCACCTGGAGCCCGAACCGGCCCTCGGGATCGACACCGAAGAAATAGCCGGCCCGGCGGTCCTTTTCCTGGTTGGCGATCGCGCACCAGGTCCAGGGATAGGTCTGCAGGGCGACCCAGGCTTCGACCGAGAACGCCCCGCCGATCCGGGGCATCTTCGCGGCGGGGCGGACGACGGCCGTGGTCTGACCGTCGAAACGGAGGGCCTGGCCGGCCACGCCACCGACGATCTTTTGGAACCCCCTGACCTCGTCCCCGCCAAAGCCCGGATCGAAAGACCACGAGGCGATAGGTTTCTTTTCAGCCGCCGTCAGGGAGATGCCGAGAAGGACCATCACAGTCAGGTACCTGAGTCGACGCATTCATCCCTCCAAGTCGATCGTCATCCTGGCTCGCAGGTTCTTAGGCCTAAGATTATTTTCTCAAGGTTTCTAAGTATCACAAAAGATAGCACGATTCAACCCGCCGCGCGGCCCGCCAAGGGCTTCTAGGCCGGCCCTGCAATCGCTTAAAAATAATTGACTTATTTGTGCTTTATTGCGATTATGAGTTGCTTAGTAACAGATGTTGTCTAACTCGTCCCGCCAGCAGGCCGAAGGCACCTCGGCCCGAAGTAAAGGAGCGCCATGAAGTCCTCCCTTCGCTTCTTGATGATCCTCGTTCTGTATTCACTCTTGTCGGCCGGAAGATGCGGCCTTTCGAGGGATCCGCAAAATCCCGGAGCGGGCCAAGTCAGCTCGAACGACCGGGGCTTGCACGGCTATATCAGCTTCGATGCGGACCGGCCCCCGGAACATTCGGAATACAGCGCCGGCATGGGCTTCTATTCGGCGGTCTGGCCGCTCGTCGGCGAACCCATCGCCCATTTCCAGATCGGCCTGCCGAGCGCCTGGATCACCCCCGACAACTCCGACAACACGGATACGCCGCTCGCTCCCGTCGGGACCTACGCGCGGGACAATTGGCCCGCGCGGGGACCGACCTACAAGGATGTGTTCCAGACCGTCGAGGGCGGATTGGGGTATTGGGCCGGGAACCACTTCCGGTACGGCCCGCCGAAGTTCAGTATGAACGCGACGCCGCAATGCTATGACTACGAGGTCGCGTCCCCCGGCTGGTCCTTCTTCTATGACAACGAGGCCTTGCCTGACGAGCGGCTGGGGATCGCCCAACTCAGCAACCGGCTGCTGATACCCCCGGATGCCCTGCCCTTCCAAGGCGATCCCAACGGGGAGTTCCTGGGCTATTCCTATATGGCCCTGCCGTTCACCGAGCCCGTGGCCGGGGAGCCCCCGACCGGGGATCAGGCCTGGACCTGCTTCCTGAGCGCCGCCAATTTCAAGGGACCGATCGCCTATTACATTCCGGAGACCTGGAGCAAGATCGGGAAGCTGTTCAATTACCCCTTCATTTACGGGCGCGGGCTGGACGCCCGGCCGGGGATCATGGGCGGCGGGGCTATGGAGATCAATACCGTCCCCGCCTTCGAGTCGCGAGACGCCCAGGGCGTCGTCTATTCCAAGCTGCCGGACCTCAGATTCCCGGTCGACGGTCAAGGACGGACCCTCCTCGTCCAGGACGTGACCTATTATTCCAAGGCGGCCCTCTACGATGCTTTCAAGGCCTGGAGGGACGGCGGCCCGGCCTGCTCCGGCCAATTCGATGCGGGAGGGGCCTGGAAGTCGCCCCTGACGACGGAGACGACCCGCTTCGACCAGGACGGGAAAAAGATCCACGGCGTCGAGAAGGTCTTCGATACCCGGATCTTCGAAGGCAACGTCTGGGGATTGGAATGGTTCGATGGGACCAGGAACGCCATGGGCCATTTCCCGCAGTATTTCAAGCACGTCGGGGACGATCGGTTGGCCGTGCCTTCGGAGGCCGTGCCCGCGGAGACCCGGCTCCACGGCCAGAATTTCAGGAGAGCGGAGCCCGGTGTGCCCTACACGTCCCCGGCCGGCGGGGCCTGGGGCCGGCCCGGACCCGTAGCGGGTCCCTACCAGGTCCGGCTGTCCGACGGATCGCTCGTGACCTATTCCTGGTACCGTTTCGTCGACCAGCCCTCTTTCCAGCAGTATGCCTGGAGCCCCGAGAAAAAGGCCAAGCTGCAGGCGTTCGTCGAGAAGATCCACGCCGCCTGGCCCATCGACAAGGACTACATGGCGCCGCTCCGGTTCGGTGAGTTGGCGACGCTCGATCCGGCCCTTCTCGTGACGCCCCCCAAGGGGCTGGAAGTCGGATATGTGCCCATCGTCACCAGGCAGGAAGCCGGACCGCGGGCCGGGAAATAAGCCGGTTCGACGCGGCCTCGCGGCTAGAGGACGACTTTCTTTCCGGCCTTCCGCAGCTTGTACTGCTCCTCGATCCAGGCGTAGGTCTTGGCCAGCCCCTCGCGCAGCGGCGTCGACGGCTCCCAGCCCAGGACGCGCCTGATCATCGTGTTGTCGGAGTTGCGGCCGCCGACGCCCAGCGGCTGCGCCAGGTCGTAGCGGCGCTCGACCTTGAAGCCGGCGATGTCCTCGATGAGGCCCAGGAGCTCATTGATGGAGACGAGCTCGCGCGAGCCCAGGTTGATGGGCGTGGCGACGAGCTCCTCGCTGTGCGCGATCATGTCGATGCCCTCGAGGCAGTCGCCGATCCACATGAAGCTCCGTGTCCGGGTGCCGTCGCCCCAGATCTCGACCGCGCGGCTGCCGTTGTCCCGGGCCTCGATGACCTTGCGCGAGAGGGCGGCGGGGGCCTTCTCGCGGCCGCCGTCCCAGGTGCCGTAGGGACCGTAGACGTTGTGGAAGCGGGCGATGGCCGTCTTGAGGCCGCGCTCGGCCCAATACTCCTGGCAGACGATCTCCGAGAAGAGCTTCTCCCAGCCGTAGCCGCGCTCGGCGTTGGCCGGGTAGGCGTCGGACTCCTTGAGGGCCCGCGACTGGACGTCCTTCTGGAGGTCGACGTTGTAGGCGCAGGCCGAGGAGGAGAAGAAGTAGCGGTCGGCGCCGGCCTTCTCGGCGGCCTCGATCATGTGGGTGTTGATGAGGACCGAGCGCAGGCACTCGACGCGGTAGCGCTCGATGAAGCCCATGCCGCCCATGTCCGCGGCCAGGTTGTAGACCTCGACCGCGCCCTCGCAGGCCTGGACACAATTATCGCGGTAGCTGACGTCGAGGACCAGGTCTTCGACGCCCGGCGTCCGCCGGTACCATTGGTCGAGGGGCTTCTTGTCGACGGCCCGGACGCGGGTGAAGCCCTTGTCGTGGAAATAGCGGACGAGCGAGCCGGCGATGAAGCCGCCGGCCCCGGTGACGACGAGGAGGTCGTCCTTCTTCCGGACGTCCTCGATCCGTTTGGGGCGGTGTGCGGGCATGGGCCGTCCTTTCGTCGCGGTTCGGGCCCATTATAATGCGGCCGGGGGGATCCACCAAGGGAAAGAAAAGGGGAGCGACCGCGCCGGCGGCCGCTCCCTTCGGGTGATAGGGGACGCGCTTACTGCTTGGCCGTCAGCTTGAGCTCGGTCTTGCTCGTCGAGGTCGACGGGATGGTCATGCCGGCGGCGGGGACCTCGACGGACACCTCGGTCGTCGTTTCGGACGTCGACTTGACGTAGATCCCTTCCTTGACGGCGAAGTACCAGAGGGTCTTGCCCTTGGTGGTCCCCGCCAGGGTCAGGTCCATGCCCTGCTGGGAGCCGGAGCCGGTGACGGTCCCGGTGGCCGCGGTGGAGATCCGGGCGCACTCCAGGCCGTCGATCGTCTCGAATCCCTCCAGGGTGTGGACGGACTTGACGTCGATCCGCAGGGTCATTTCGCCCATCTTCTCGTCGTAACCGTCGCTGGACGGCCAGGTGTCGCCGACCTTGACGGCCTTGCCCGGCATGTCCGGGAAGAACATCTTGAAGCCCGAGGCGAGGTTGCGGGTCGAGCCGGCGAAATCGTAGCTGATGGCCTCGGCGCCGGCCACGTCCACTTCCGCCCCGAGCGGGGAGACGACCATGTCGAAGGACTTGCCCTTGACCGAGCTCAAGTCCGGGGACATGTCGCCCTGGGCGCTGCTTGCCACGGTCGAGACCATGTCGTCGATCGTGTCGCCGAGGAGCTAGTTATTGTCCTTGAGGACCTTGTCCTT
>JBFYNT010000067.1:0-20643 GCA_041304225.1 Candidatus Aminicenantota bacterium | reverse complement strand
GTGTAGCTGCCGTCGATCTCGAAGCTCAGCCCGCGCCAGATGCGGAACTCCAGCTCGCCCTCGAGCTCGAGCCGGTTGAACTTGACGTTGTGGAAGAAATGCGAGCCCTCGACCTGGACCGAGGCCTTGCCCCAAGGCCGGACGACCTCGTAGGCGAAGCTCAGCGATTCCTGCAGGAGGCTCTGGGCCGTCTTGAAATAGACCGTCTCCTCGTTGTAGAGGGCCCTGGTGAAGCCGATGCGGTAGAGGATGCGGAGCTGGCGCTTGGTCGATTCGGAATAGGGGAAGACGTCGTACTCGATGGCCGGGGCGGCGGTCAGGGCCAGCTTGATGTTGGAGTAGGTCGAGGATTCGGCCTCGACGTAGCCCCCCGCCGACCAGTGCTCGCCCAGGCTCTTGACCGCCAGGGCCGAGGTCCCGTAGCCGTGGGTCGCGCTTTCGTAAGCGGTGCCGTCGCCGAGGTCGAACCAAAAATCGCTCCAGTTGCCGTAGACCTGGGTCCGGACCTTGATCTCCGGCGTGACCCGGTTGGCCGAGACCGAGGCGTAATAGGAGCCGCTCCGGTACTGGGTCTCGCCCATGAGGAAGGCGCTGCCGCTGAGGCTGAAGACCCAGTTCCGCCACTTGTCGACGACGGACGTCGGCTTGGCCTGGTCGAGGAACTTGACGGAGAGGTCCCGGGCGACCGGGGTCTTGGCGGCGTAGCGGAGCAGGCCGAGTTTGATCGTCCCGGCCAGGCCCTTCTTGGCGTCCTCGGGACTCGCCCCCGGCTCCGGCGCGTAGGAGAGGGTGTTGTCGTCGCCCTGAAAGGGGCCCAGGCCGGAGAACGCGAGCGAGAATGATCCGCTTCCGGCCGGGCCCGAGGGCGTGACCACGACCCGGACCTGGGCGGCCGCGAGGTCGGGGACGAATTCGACGAAGGGGATCTCCGCCCGGAGGAAGTCCGGGTCGCCGCCGGGCCAGTCGAGGAAGACCTTCGGCTTGGGCGGGGGCGGCGGGCCGGCCGGGCCCGGAGGGGGGACCTGGGCGGCGGCCGTCGCGGCGAGGACGGCCAGGATCGCGAGGAGGGCGATGATGAGCGGGCGTGGTCTGATCATGATCCTCTCCTGCCCTCTAGTGGATGCTGACGCTCATGCCGCCCCCTCCGGACGATCCGAAGCGGGGATTGATGACGTTGGTGAAGATGGAGCCGAACTGGAACTGGAAGCCCACGGCGAAGAAATGGTTGCTGGTCATCGGGAGCTCCCGAAGCCGGAGAAGCTGCTCCTCGTAGGTCGGTTCGCGGCCGAGGAGCGAGAGCTGGGAATCGTGGTACCAGGATTGGCTGCCAATAACGTAGACGCTGAAGCCCTTGTAGAGGCGGAGGTTGAGGATGGCGAAGGTGTCGACGCGGTACTTGCCGAGATCGTGGAGATAGTTCGAGCCCTCGGCGCTGACGCTGATCGTGCCGAACTTCTCGCGCAGGTCCAGCGTCAGCGACAGCTCTTCCTTGAGGAGCGTCTCCCGGAGCTTGCCGAAGACCGTCTCTTCCCGGTACCGGACGGGGTTCAGGGCCAGGGTGTAGAGGACCCGGAGCTGGCGGCGCGTGCATTGGGCGTAGGGAAAGACATTGAACTCCACAGCCGGGGCGACCTCCAGCCCGAGGTCGATGTTGCTGTAGAGGGAGGACTCGGCGTCGAAAGAGACGCCGACGGACCAGTGCTCGCCCAGGCTCTTGACATAGAGGCCGGAGGCCTGCCAGCTCTTCGAGGTCCCGGTGATCGTCTCTTCCTCGATGATGTACTTCTGTTTCGAACGGTCGACGGACAGGCCGAGCCGGACCTTCGAGCCGGGCGTGATCCGGTTGGCCGAGAACGAGCCGTCGGCCATGTGGCTCTGGTAGCTCTCCTCGCCCGAAAGGTAGGCGTCCCCGGACAGGCTGAAGACCCAGGAATTCCAGCGGTCCCGGCCCTCCGCGGGCCGTTCCGGCGCCGCGTATTCCACGGCGATGCGCCGGGCGATGGGGGTCCGGCCGACGAAGCTCATCAGCCCGAGCTTGAGGGTCTTGACCAGGCCGCGGCGGACGTCGTCATCGGTATCGGTCTTGTTCGAGTAATACTTCTGGAGGTCCTTGGCGTCCTTGAAGTCGTTCTGGCCGATGAAGGTCAGCGTGTATTCGACGCCGCCGCCACCCGTGCCCTGCGTGCTGATGAGGACGTGGACCTGGGCCTCGAGGCGGTCCCGGACATAGTTGACGAAGGTGATCTCGGTCTTGATGTACTCGAGGTCGCAGTTGTCACAATCGAGGAAAACCTTGAGGGCGGTCTTTTTCATTTCGTCGACGCCGGCCTGAGTGTCCTGGCCCGGCGCGGCCGGGTAGGCCACCGCCGCGGCAGGGGCCAGGAGGAGGGTCAGACCGAAGAGCAGGGCGGCCAGGGAGGGCTTGCGCATGGGCGAACTCCTTGACGGGGCCGTTGGCCGGGCCCGCCGCGGTCCGGGACCGTCTTTCAGGGAAGCAGCAACTCTCGTGCCATTAAAAAAGCCGCCCGCCTGAGGGGGGGGCGGCTGTCTGCCTACGGAGATATATACGACCGGATGTAAGGGAATGTTACAGCATCAGAAGAAATAGTAGGCCGCGAAGAGGAGCCTGAAATTGCGCACGAACCGGGCCTCCCGGACCTTGCCCAAAGCGTCCGGCGTCCCGTAGGAGGCCGCCGTCAGCTCGGCTTCGCCGGCGAAGCGCATCTTGCCGACGTTGTAGACGAGCCGCGGCGAGAGCCGGTAGAGTTGGTCGATGTTGAAGCCGCGGGCGTAGTTCGCCCCCGTGATCTCATGGGGCGAGCCCAGGTTCTTGGAATAACCGGCGAACAGCCCCGCCTGCCACGGCGTCCCGTTGGTCATGATCTCCGTCCAGAAGGAGAGCGTGCCGATGGGGGTATAGGCCCAATCGAGCCGGACCTCGTCGACGACGTTCCGGACGGCGTAGCCGCCGAGCATGGTCAGGTGGTGGAGGTTCTGGCCCCAGACGGCCTCCGCCTTCCACGTGGCCTTCGCCCATTTCTGCTTGAAGAAGGCCATGGCCGCCAGGCCGGTGATCGATTCCCCGGTCTCGTAGCCGGCGGCGGTGACGATCCGCGGGGAGAGCTTCATGAGGTCGGCGCCGACCCCGGCCACGGTCTCGGTCTTGCGGGCCTCGTTCTTCGCGGCGTATTGGAGCTTGAGGTTGAATTCGGGCAGGGCGGCGTTGCGGAGATAAGCCGAGGTCGTGCCGTCCGGGCCGTTGCTCAGGAAATCGCGCTGGGCCAGGGCCGTGGCCGTCAGGGCGACGGCGCCGAGCTTCCGGGTGTAGCGGACCTGGGGGCTGCGGTTGAAGGGCTGGAAGGGCGCGCCGGTGTTGAACGAGACGACGTCGGGAAAGCTCTCGACGACGAACATCGGGTGCCAGAACTGGCCGATCATGAGCTCGGAGCGCGTCCACTCGAGCTTGAGCCAGCCGTGGCGGAGGCGGAAGCCGTTGATGTCGGCGTCCGAAGTGCCGAAGAACTCGGCCTCGATGTAGGCGGAGGTCTTGGCGCCGAGGGCGTCCGGCCCGGTGATCTTCCCGGCCAGGCGGGTCTGGACGGAGAGGATGTTGAAATTCCCTCGGTCGTTGACGTCGTCGCCGTCCGGCCCGGCCAGCAGGGCCTTGGGATAGAGGAGGAAGTGGCCTTCGCGGATGCTGATCGTCTGGCGGGTGTCGTAGAAGATATCCGTCTTGACGAAACCCGAGAAGGCGATGCCGAAGGCCGGCTTCTTCTCCTCCGTCTGGGCCGCGGCGGGGGCCGCGGAGGCGAGAGCGAGCGCGAAGGCCAGGCCGAAGACGACGGCGGGGCTTGTTTTGAGCTTCATGTCATTCTCCCGGCCGGCGGGTTCGGCCGCCGGCATGCCCGGAATTATAGCGGCCGGACGGCGAATGTCAATTCTGTGATAAAATCCGGCCATGAAAAGCCAGCGTACCCTTGCGGCCGCCCTCGTCCTCGGACTCCTGCCCGGACTGGCCGCTCCGGCGCATGATTTCAAGCTGGGGCGGGACGATTTCCTGCTCGACGGCAAGCCCTTCCGGATCATGGCCGGCGAGATCCACTACCAGCGCATCCCCCGGGAGTACTGGGCCGACCGGCTGATGAAGGTCAAGGCGGCCGGCCTCAACACGGTCGGCACCTACGTTTTCTGGAACGCCCTCGAGCCCGAGCCCGGGCAGTGGGACCTCTCCGATGGGAACGACCTCGGGGCCTTCATCCGCACGGCCCAACGGCTCGGACTGTGGGTCATCGTCCGGCCGGGCCCGTACGCCTGCGCCGAATGGGACTTCGGCGGCCTGCCGGCCTGGCTCCTGCGGACGCCCGACATCAAGGTCCGTTGTTCCGACCCGCGCTACCTGGCCGCCTGCGAAAGCTACGTCATGAAGATCGCCGAGGTCATCCGCGATCTCCAGGTCCACCGGGGCGGACCGGTCCTGATGGTCCAGGTCGAGAACGAGTACGGCAGCTACGGCAACGACCGGGAATATATGCTCGCCCTCAAGGGCTTCTGGGAGAAGGCCGGGATCGAGGTGCCGCTCTTCACGGCCGACGGGGCGACGCCGCACATGCTCGAGGCCGGCAGCCTCCCCGGCGCGGCCATCGGGCTCGACCCGGGCACGAACGCCAAGGACTTCGCCGAGGCCGCCCGGCTCGAGCGGGGCGTGCCGGTCTTCTGCAGCGAGCTCTACCCCGGCTGGCTGACCCACTGGGGCGAGCCCTGGGCCCGGGTCAAGACGGAGGAATTCCTGCCCGGCCTGCGCTGGCTCCTCGATAATGGCAAGTCCTTCAGCCTGTACATGTTCCACGGGGGAACGAACTTCGGCTTCTGGGCCGGGGCGAACTTCAGCGACAAGTACCAGCCCGATGTGACGAGCTACGATTACGACGCGCCGCTCGACGAGGCGGGCCGGCCGACGCCGAAGTTCCGGGCCATCCAGGAGCTCCTCTCCCGCTATCAGCCGCCGGGCCGCAAGTTCCCGGACCTGCCCGCGCCGATCCGCATGATCTCCGTCCCGCCGGTCGCCTTCGACGAAAGCGCCGCTCTCTTCGACAACCTGCCGCCGGCCGTCCGCGGTCCGCAGCCGGGCCCCATGGAGTCGTACGGCCAGAACCACGGCTTCATCCTCTACCGGACGCGGCTGCTCGGCCACCGCGGCGGCAAGCTCGTCGTGACCGACCTCCACGACTACGCGACCGTCTTCGCCGACGGGCGCTACGTCGGGACGATCGACCGGACCAAGGGCGAGGCGACGGCCCTCGACCTGCCCAGGACGCAGCCGGCCAACGAGACGCTCGACATCCTGGTCGAGGCCATGGGGCGGATCAACTATGGGCCGCGCCTCCTCGACCGCAAGGGCATCACCGAGCGAGTCACTCTGAACAATATGACCCTCATGGGCTGGGACGTCCATCCGCTGCCGATGGACGGGGACTACCTGAGCCTGCTGCGGTACGCCCGCCGGCCGGCCGACCGGCCGGGGAACTTCTTCCGCGGGCGATTCGACCTGGGGACGGTCGGCGACACCTACCTCGACCTGAGCGGCTGGGCCAAGGGCGTCGTCTGGGTCAACGGCCACAACCTCGGCCGGTACTGGGAGATCGGCCCGCAGAAGCGGCTGTATTGCCCGGCGACCTTCCTCCGGTCCGGGGCGAACGAGATCGTCGTGTTCGACCTCCACGCCCTCAAGCCGGCGCCGGTCGCGGGCTTCCCTGACCTAGAGTAGGTCCTTCGACACCTCGACGAGCGAGCTGGCGAGGTCGTTGACGACCCGGAAGCCGCGCTTCTCGAAGACCGCGATCATCCGCGGGTTGTCCGTCGTCGTGATGGCCGTGAGCGTACGGACGCCCCACTGCCGGGCGATGTCCAGTCAGTGATCGGTGAGCAGCCCCCCCAGGCCTTTGTCCTGCCAGGCGTCCTGGACGAGCACGGCGTATTCGGCCTCCGGCCGGCCGGGCTCGGCGACCAGGCGGCCGACGCCGACGAGCCGGCGCCCGGTCCCCTCGCCGGCCTCGGCGACGATGGCCAGCTCCCGGTCGTAATCGATGTAGCAATAGCGGCTGGCCACCTCGTGGGACTGCCAGAAGAAGAAGTAGCGGAACCGGGAATAGATCGACTCGCGGGAACAGCTCGCGAGCAGGGCCAGCCACAGCGGCTCGTCCTCGGGCTTGATCGGGCGGAGGGTGATCTCCCGTCCGTCCCGCAGCTTCGTCCGACGGACGAACTCCTCCGGATAGGGCCGAAGGGACAGGTGGGCATAGGGCCGCTGGGGATCCTCGACGGCGCCGCGGTCGCCGACGATCCGGGCGTCGAGGGCCGTGACCCCCTCCGGCGTGACGAGGAGCGGGTTGATGTCGAGCTCGGCGACCTCCGGCAGGTCCGCGGCCAGGTAGGACAGGCGGACCAGGGTCTCGACGAGCTTGTCGACGGCGGCCGGGGGACGTCCCCGGAAGCCCTCGAGGAGCGGCTTCATCCGCAGCTCGTCCAGCATGCGGCGGGCCAGTCGCTCGTTGAGAGGGGGGAAGCCGATCGACCGGTCCCGGTAGATCTCGGCGGCGGTGCCGCCCATGCCGGCCATGACCACGGTGCCGAAGGTCGGGTCCTTCTTGACGCCCAGGATCATCTCGACGCCGTCCCGGGCCCGGACCATCCTCTGCACCGTGACTCCCTCGAGGCGCGCCCCGGGGGCCTTGCGGGCCGCGGCGTCCATCATCGTCCGGAAAGCGGCCCGGACCGCGTCCGCGTCCCCGAGATCGAGGGCGACGCCGCCGACATCCGTCTTATGGGTGATGTCCGGGGACAGGACCTTGAGGACGACGGGGTAGCCCGCGGCAGCGGCGGCGCGAACGGCCTCCTCCTCGCCGGCCGCGGGAACCGGCCGGGTGACCGGGATACCGTATGCCGACAGGATCTCCTTCGACAGCGTTTCGGGTAGCGGGTCTTTGGCCGTCGCGAGGACGCCGGCGTAGCGGGCCCGGATCTCGCCGCGGTCCACGGGCACCTCGATGGAGATGTCCTTGGGGGTCTCGTAGAGGGCCTCGAGGTTGCGGGCGTAGGAGACGAGGGTCATGAAGGCCTTTACGGCCTGCTCGGGCGTCGCGAAGGTGGGGACGCCGGCCTCGTTGAGAAGGCTCGTGCCTTCCCGCATGGCCGCCCCGCCGAGCCAGGCGGCCAGGACGGGCTTGGGCGTTCCGGAGGCCAAGGCGCAAACTTCCTTGGCGATGGCCGTCGGATTGGTCATGGCCTGGGGAGTGACGATCACCAGGAGGGCGTCGACGCCGGGGTCTTGGAGGACGATCTGGGCCGCCTTGGCCACGAGCTTGGACTTGGCGTCGCCCAGGACGTCCACGGGGTTCCGGTACGATCCCTGGGGCGGCAGGTTCGCGCCGAGCTCCCGGACCGTGGCCTCGGCGAACCGGGCCAGCGACCCGCCCGCCGCAACGAGGGCGTCCGTGGCCATCACGGCCGGCCCGCCGGCGTTGGTCAGCACGGCCAGCCGCGGCCCCCGCGGGACCTTGGAGCGTCCCAGAAGATCGACGCAGTCGAAGATCTCGCCGATGTCGAAGACCCGGGCCAGCCCCATGCGCCGGAAGGCCGCGTCGTAGACGGCGTCCTCGCCGGCCAGGGCGCCGGTATGGGAAGCGGCCGCGGCCGCGGACTCGGCGAAGCGCCCGGCCTTGTAGGCGACGATGGGCTTCATCCGGGCGAAGGCGCGGCCGGCCGTCATGAACTTCCGGGCGTCCTTGACGGACTCGATATAGAGGATGATGGACTTGGTCTCCTCATCCTCGCCCAGGTAGTCGATGAGGTCGCCGAAGTCGACGTCAAGCATGTTCCCGGTCGAGACGAAATGGGAGAAGCCGATCTTCTCCTCGGCCGCCCAGTCGAGAACCGAGGTGCACAGGGCGCCGGACTGGGAGACGAAGGCGACGTGGCCCGGACGGGGCATGGCCCCGGCGAAGCTGGCGTTGAGGGCCCGCCCGGGAGAGATGAGGCCGAGGCAATTGGGGCCGAGGACCCGCATCCCCTCGAAGCGCCGGGCCTCTGCGAGGAGGGCTTCCTCCAGGGCCAAGCCGGCCGGGCCGGTCTCCCGGAAGCCGGCCGAAACGACGATGAGCCCGCGGATACCCGTCTCGCCGCATTCCCGGACGAGCCCGGGGACCTGGGCGGCGGGGGCGCACAGGATGCCGAGATCGGCGGTTTTGGGGAGGGAGGCGACGTCCCGGAAGCAGGGGATGCCCATGACGGCCTCGGTCGAGGCGCTGACCGGGTAGACGACGCCGCGGAAGCCGCCGCCGATAATGTTGGAGAGGATCTTGGCGCTGACGCTCTTCGGGTTCGGACTGACCCCGACCAGGGCGATGCGCTGCGGCTTGAAGATCCTGTCGAGCGTGAGGATGTCCATGGGGCCTCCGGGGCGTTCGAGAGAGCCCCCTATTCTCCTCCAGGGACGGGCCGTTTTCAAGAGGAGGAGCGTGGCCTAGAGGGCGGCCCGCAGGCCCGTGCGGACCGTCCGGCCGGGAGTCCCATAGCCCCAGACCGTTTCGTAGCGGGCGTCGAGGAGATTCGAGACGCGGACGAAGACCTGGAAACGGGGACCGAGGGGGGCCGAGAGGACGGCGTCAAGGAGGACGTAGGCGGGCAGGACGACGGTCGCGGCGGGATAGGCGCTGTAGTCGCGGTCGAAGCGGCGTCCGGTCCAGAGTCCCGAGACGGACAGGTCGATGGAGCGCAGGACTCGGAGGGACAGGTCGGCGGCGAAGCGGTCACGGGGCCGGCGAAAGAGCTCCGTCCCGGCGTCGAGGTCCCGGGCCGCGAGGCGGGTGTAGGACGCGGCCAGACGGACGCCGGCCGCGGGCCGCGCTTCGAGCGAGGCTTCGACGCCGCTCGTGCGTGCCCGGCCGATGTTGACGTAGCCGGCTTGCATGTCGAAATCGACCAGGTCCCGGAACGAGTTCCCGAAAATGGTCAGGCCGAGGACGAGGCGGTCCGAAGCCCAGCGCTGCTCGATCCCCGCGTCCCAACCGGTGGCGCGCTCGGGCCGGAGCGCGGGATTCCCGATCGGACCCCAGGACGTAGCCGGGGCGAAGAGCTGATAGAGAGACGGTGACTTGAAGCCGGTGCCGAACGAAGCCTTGAAACGGGTGCCCGTGGCGGGGACGAGCCAGGCGGGCGCGACGCGGAAGGTCACCGCTTCGCCGGACCGGCTGTGGTCCTCGGCCCTGACGCCGGCCGTGACGAAAAAGCGGTCGCGGACCTCCCAGTGGTCGAGGAGGTAGACGCCGGCCGAGCGGGCCCTGGCCGAGGGAAAGCTCGATTCGGCGGGGCCCCAGGCGCCGTCGGAGACGTAATCGGACCGGCCCCGCTCTTCTTCGAGCTCGAGGCCGGCCGTGAGGGTGTGCCACGGACGGAGGAAGAGGTTGTTCTGCCAGTCGAGCTTGACGATGTCGCTCCGGTAGGTGCCCTCCTCCCGGTCGAGGGGGTGGGCCTCGTCGACGGGATTGAGGCTGTCGCGGCCGGCACCGAGCCACGAGACGGACAGGGTCCGCTCCCAGCGGCCGCCGCCGGAGAGACCGCGATACTGGCCGCGGACGAGAAGGGAGCGGTAGATCTGCGCGTTGTTCGGGTCGTCGCCGCCCGGCCCGCCGAAATTGTCGAGCTCGGTCCGGGCCCGGGTTCCCCGGACGGTCAGGGTCAAAGCGGTCGACGGCCGGGGCGTCCAGCCGAAGCGGGCGGCCAGCGTGAGGTTCCGGTAGCCGTCCTTTTCGACGTTCTCCGTGTAGGCCGACGACGCGGCGGAGAGACCTTCGGTCCGCTCGTGGAGGAGCGAGAGGCAGTAGTCCGTCCGCCGGCCCGATCCGGCCAGGGAGACGTCCGCGCCGAGAGAGCGGAGGGTGTCCGCCGACGCGCCGAGGCGCAGGCGCGGCCGGCCGCGGCCCGCGCGGGTGATGACGTTGACGACGCCGCCGAGCGCGTCCGAGCCGTAGAGGAGGCCCTGCGGCCCGCGGAGGACCTCGATGCGCTCGACGTCGACGAGGGCCAGGTGGGCGAGGTCGTAGGAGCGGGAGGGATTGATCGGGTCGTTGAGCTCGAGGCCGTCGAGGAGAAAGAGCGTGTGTTCGCTGTTGGCGCCGCGTATGGAGACGGAGGCCGTCGCGCCCGGCCCGCCGTTCCGAACGGTCGAGAGACCGAGAGCGGTCTCGAGGGCCTCGAGGACGAAGGTCTTTCCGGTGCGGACGAGCTCCTCGCCGGTGATCACGGTGAGGGAGCCGCCGACCTTCTTTTCAGGCGTTTCGAGGCGGGTGGCCGTGACGACGACGTCGTGCCTGAGGACGGGCGGGTCGCCGGCGCGGCGATCCTGGGCCCGGAGGGAGAAGGGGAGAAGGACGATGAGACCGGCGAGGAAGGCCGCCGGGCCGCGCGTTCGTCTGTCCATGGCAGGGGCTTCGCCTCCGCCCCCGCCGCTTTTCGTTCTCCGTCTTCCACCCGAAGACCGGTCGAGCGTGGCCTGAGGAAGGTATCCTGACTCCCGGATCGCTCTCCTCCCGAGCCTTCCAGCCTCGCGGCCGTGGCGTCACTCGGGATTCGTCCCCGGATACAGTAGCGGGGGCTGTGTCCGCATCGAACGGACTTCCCTTCGGAACAAGCCGGGGGGATTATATCAAAAAGGAGAAGAGGGGACTAGGTCCCCGTTTGTGAAGATCAGGTCCTGGGGAGACAGCCCTGGCCGGGCATCAGGCCAGGGCTGTCTCCGAGGGGGAATGGGATTTATCCGTCAATTCGAAAAGGAGGGCTTGGCTGGCCATTTCCATCTCTCGTTCCCTACAACGGAATGGCCGGCGGATCCGTTGCAGCCCCTGGGGAAAACGGCAGAATCCGGCAGACCGGGGCATCTGCCAAATTTTCGGATTTTTTTCGAAGCCCCCTTCGATGACCATTACGGATTATACCACACTCAGAGGGGCGATACAAGTCCTTTTCGGCAATGACCGCAAAATCCTTGTAGACAGCCCTCACCGAAGGGCTTTATTCGGGCAAAGGGGCCGATCCGACACGTTTTCCGGGATTCGCCTTTGGCGGCCGGATCCGCTGGAGATTCCCCCTGGAACTAGGGTATATTGAGGACGCCCTTCCATGGGGAAATTCGGCCCCGGCCGAGGAGAAACCGATGAAAAACGAGGATTTTAGGCGCTTCGGACACCAATTTGTGGACTGGATCGCCGAATATTTCGAAAATATCGAGAAATATCCCGTCCTCTCGCGGGTCGAGCCCGGGGAGGTCAAGAGGCTCGTCCCCGCCGTCCCCCCCTCCCGGGGGGAGGCCATGGAGGCGATCTTCGCCGATTTCGAAAAGGCCATCCTTCCGGGCATGACCCATTGGCAGCATCCGGGCTGGTTCGCCTACTTCCCGGCCAACAACAGCCCGGCCTCAGTCCTGGGCGAGCTCCTGACCGCCGGCCTCGGGGCCCAATGCATGCTGTGGCAGACCTCCCCGGCCGCCACCGAGCTCGAGGAGGTCGTGGCCGATTGGCTGAGGCAGATGATCGGGCTGCCCGACGGTTTCTCCGGGGTCATCCAGGACACGGCCTCGACGGCCACCCTGTGCGCTCTGCTCTCGGCCCGGGAGAGGGCGACCGGGTTCGAGACGAACGAGACCGGCTTCAAGGCGCCCCTGACGGTCTATGCTTCCGAAGAAGTCCACTCGAGCGCCGACAAGGGCGTCCGGATCGCCGGCTACGGCAAGAGGAACTTCCGCCGTGTCCCGACCGACGGGCGTTTCGCCATGGTCCCCGAAAGGCTCGAGGAGACCCTCGTCCGGGACAAGGAGGCCGGCCTCATCCCGGCCCTGGTCATGGGTACGGCCGGGACGACCTCCTCGGGGGCCGTCGATCCCCTCAGGGCCATCGGGGAGATCTGCCGGAGGCACGGGGTCTGGTTCCACGTCGACGCCGCCTGGGCCGGCACGGCCGCCATCCTGCCCGAGAAGCGTTGGGTGCTCGACGGGGCCGAGCTGGCCGACTCGCTGGTCTTCAATCCCCACAAGTGGATGCTGACCAACTTCGATTGCTCGGCCTATTTCGTCCGCGACCCCGGCGCGCTCATCCGGACCTTCGAGATCCACCCCGAATATCTCAAGACCGGCGTCGACGCCAAGGTCAAGAATTACCGCGATTGGGGCATTCAGCTGGGCCGCCGCTTCCGGGCCCTCAAGCTCTGGTTCGTCGTCCGCAGCTATGGCCTCGAAGGGCTCCAAGCCATGGTCCGGGAACACCTCCGCCTGGCGGCGCTGGTGAAGGAATGGGTCGAGGCCGACGCCCGCTTCGAGCTCCTGGCGCCGGTCGATCTCGGTCTCGTCTGTTTCCGGTTGAACACGACCCGCGACGAGACGGAGCTCGACGCGCTCAACAAGCGCCTGCTCGAACGGATCAACGCGGCCGGCCCGGTCTACTTGACGCATACGGTCCTGCGCGGCAAGTTCGCCATCCGGCTGGTCGTGGGCCAGCGGACGACCGAGGAACGCCACGTCCGCGGCGCCTGGGATATCGTTTGCGCCGCGGCCGAGGAGGTCCTGAAGGGCTGAGGCCCGGCTCCCGGGCGCAAGCTTCGAGCCTCGCTCCGGTAACGCGGAAGCCGCCCGCGGCGGCCTAGCGAGCGCGGCGGCCGGTTCGCGGGCTGTCGGCGGTCCGGATCCGGGACTTCCGGTCCCGGCGGGTATAAGGCTTGATGTCGAGGACGGGCGTCCCGTCGACGAGGTCGAGCCCCGAGACCTCGAGGACGCGGCCGTCCCGGCGGAGAAGCCTGAGGACGCTCAGGCCGATCGGGTTGGGCCGGTGCGGCGAGCGCGTCGCGAAGATGCCCCGCTCCCGCGCCTGCCCGGGCGGGACGGCTTTCAGCTTGGGCGGGCCGGCTTTGTGGAAATGGAAGAGGACGATGATGTGGGAATAGTCCTCGATCCGCTCCAGGGCCGGCGCGTACTCGGGACGGATCTCGATCGTCCCGGTCGAGCGCTCGAAGAATCCCCTCGGGGCGAAAGCCGGCGGCGGCAGATCGGCCGGTTCCTTGAAGCGCGAGCGGACGACGCCGACGGGCTTCAGCCGGACCGTTCCCGTCATTTCCCGACGTACGTCAGCCACTTCGCGTAGCGGGGATCGCGGCCGCTCACGGCGTCGGCGAAGGCCTTGATCAGGCGCAGGGCGACCGGCCCGGGCTTGCCCGCGCCGATAATGTGCTTCGTCCGCGGGGCGGCCGGATCGGACCCGTCCGTGACGGCGACGATGGGGATGACCTCGACGGCCGTCCCGCAGTAGAAGGCTTCGTCGGCGCCGAAGAGGTCGTCCTTGGTGATCGGGCCGACGACGGTCTTGTAACCGAGGTCCTGGCCGATCTCGAGGAGGCTCGTCCGGGTGATGCCCTCGAGCGCCGATTCGGTCCGGCCATTGGTGACGAGTGTGTCGCCCTTGACGATGAAGATGTTCTGGCCCGGGCCCTCGGCGACGCGGCCCTCCATGTTCAGGAAGACGGCCTCGTCGAAGCCCTGCTCGCGGGCCTCGAGGCCGCAGATCGTCGACTGGACGTAGACGCCGCCGAGCTTGGCCGACATGTTGAACTGGGTGTGATGGACCCGGCGCCAGGGCACGATGTAGGCGTTGACGCCGCGGGCCGCGTTCTCTCCGAGGTAGGCCGCCCACTCCCAGGCGCCGATGGCCAGCTCGACCGGGCAGGCCTTGGGGACGAGGCCGAGGTTGCCGTAGGAATAGAACAGCAGAGGCCGGATATAGCAACTGTCGAGCTTGTTCTCCCGCACGGTCCGCTTGATGGCCTCGGCGATCTCCTCCTTGGTGTAGGGGGAGGCCATCTTGACGACGCCGGCCGACAGGAGGAAGCGGTCGTTGTGTTCGGGCAGCCGGAAGATGGCCGGGCCCTGGTCCGTCTTGTAGGCCCGGATGCCCTCGAAGACGGCGGTGCCGTAGTGGAGGGCGTGCATCATGGGATGGAAGTCGGCGGCGGACCAGTCGTAGAACTTGCCCTGGTACCAGTATTTCTCGGCCTTGGGGAAGTGGGTGTTGAGGAACATGGCTGGCTCCTTCAATCGGACGAACGGATATGATCGGACGGTATAAAAGGGTATAAGGGACCGCTCGAGTCGGGGCTGACCGGTCTCGGCTTGTAGAAGGCGCTACCTCTTCGGACGATGGGCTTTCTATGCGGCCTTGGAGAAAGGTCATGCTACCACAGCGAACGGGCCAAGTAAAGCTAGGCGGGGCGGCCGGTGAAGTAGGTCCGTCCCCCGTGGACGAGCCGCCGGACCCGGCCCCGGGCCTCGAGGGAGGACAGGGCTTTCAGGACCTCGTCGTGGTGGCGGCCGAGGGCGACGGCGATGTCGGCGACCGTCTGGGGCCGGCGCCCGACCGTGGCCAGGATATCGCGGTCGAGGAGGCGGGCCGCCGCCGGCCGCTTCTTCCCGGCGAAGGAAGCGACGATCTCGGCCCGGGGACCGAGGACGGCGCGGACCCGGCGGAGATCGGCCGGGCCGAGGGCCCCGGACCGGGGATCGGCCGGGGGCCGGACGACGGTATTGAGCTCGATGCGGTCGGGGCGGATGCGGGCCACGGCCTTCTTCATGGCCTCGAGGGCGGCCGGGGTGTCGTTGACGCCCTTGATCAGCATGATCTCCAGCCGGATCTCGCCCCGGAAATCCTCGCGGAACCGGACCAGGCCGTCGACGATCCGGCGATTGTCGAGGGAGGCGTGGGGCCGGTTGACGCGCCGGAACAGGGCCGCGGGAACGGCGTCGAGGGACGGCACGACGACGTCGGCCGCGAGAAGGTCGCGCCGGACATCCCGTCGCGTGAGGAGCGTCCCGTTGGTCAGGACGGCGACGGGGAGGCGGGTCGCTCTCTTGATCTCCCGGATGAGGAAGCCGAGGTCCTTGCTGAGGGTCGGCTCGCCGGAACCGGAGAAGGTGACGACGTCGATCCGCTGTCCGCTCGCGACGGCCGCCTTGACCTGGGCCAGGATGTCTTCGGGCGGGAACCATGAGCCCCGGCGCAGGCGGGTCTTCCCGGTCGATCCGAGCTGGCAATAGGCGCAATCGAGGGTGCAGGTCTTGAAGGGGATGATGTCGACGCCAAGGGAGAAACCCAGGCGGCGGGAGGCGACCGGTCCGTAGACGTAGGTATGACCGGCCATCAGATCTCGTCCTTGTAGATCTCGATGAACCGCCGCAGGGACCGGTCCCAGGTCCGTTCGACGGAATCGGGGAACAGGCAGGCGGGCAGCTCCCGGTTCCTCCAGTGATAGGCCAGGCAATCGCAGCAGACCCCCTTCCGTTCGCAGGGCTCGTAGCTGCAGTTGCACCGGCCTTTGTTCTTCGCGCTCCGGCATTCGCTCATCGGGGGCCTCGTTTCGGGTGGTCGCTTCCTTATTATAAGGATTCTCCCGCTTTCAGGGAATGCCCATTTAACCAGAGGTGCGGTGACTTCCAGCCGGGCCCGTTGAATCCGGAAGTTGGGGAGGCCTCAGGAGAGCGGCGAGGAGGGCGGGTGAACCCGACATTGGGAAAGTTCAGCCGGGCCGCGTGCCGGATGAGGGCAGTTTCCCTGGAAACCGACAAAACGTGTTTGAGCGAGGCTTAGCGCAAGCCGAGCGAGTTGTTTTGGCGCCGAGTCCGGCGCACGGCACGGCGTCTTTGAACTTTTCCAGGAGGGAGAACCCGGCCTCTGAGCCGTTCAAAGGCCTCCCGCCCGAGGATCGGGATTGCCCGACCTCCAGGTTTCGTATATCATAGCCCCCATCAAGGAGTTAGTGAGGACGATCATGCCCGGTTACACGGACCGCGAGGCCAGGGCCGGCCTCGGGGCGAAGCTGCCGCCCCTCGAGACCTTCCCCAACCAGTTCCCCGACTACGAGATCGCCATCGAATTCCCGGAATTCACCTCGGTCTGCCCCAAGACGGGCCTGCCCGATTTCGGGCGCATCACCCTGCGTTACGTCCCCGTCAAGCGGGTCGTCGAGCTGAAATCGCTCAAGGAGTATTTCCTGGCCTATCGCAACCTGGGCATCTTCTACGAGAACGTCGTCAATCGCGTCCTCGAGGACGTGGTGGCCGCCTGCCGCCCGTCGAGCGCGGTGGTCCGGGGCGAATTCAATCCGCGCGGCGGGCTCAGCTCGGTCGTCGAGGCCCGCTACCCGCGCCCGCGCCGGCGGCGCGCCTGAACGGATCCCCGTACCCTCCGCCCCGCGAGACCGGTCCCCAGCCCACAGCCATGAGCATCATCCGCCCGTCCGGAACGACGAACGGCTCGCGCTTGGGCGGCACGGACCTGCTGATCGTCCTGGTCATCGTGTTTTGGGCCGTCAACCTCTCGGTGATCAAGATCGGCCTGCGCTCGTTCTCGCCCCACGTCTTCAACGCCGTCCGGCTGGGTCTGGCTTCTCTGGCCTATCTGGCGGTCCTCCTGGCCAGGCGCGGGAAATTCTCCCTCGGACGCAAAGCCGATGCCTGGAAGGCCGCCGGGCTGGGCCTTCTGGGCATCACCTTTTACCAGGTCTTCTTCATCATCGGCGTCGATGCGATGAACGCGTCGACGGCCTCGATCGTCATGGGCACGAGCCCTCTCTTCATCGCCCTCCTGGCCACGGCCGTCGGCAAGGAGCGCGTCACGCTCGCCGGCTGGCTCGGCATCGCCATCTCCTTCGGCGGCTTCCTGCTCGTCCTCTCCGGGGAGAACGGCGGCCTGGCCTTCACCTGGGAAGCCTGGCGCGGCGCCGTCCTGATCCTCCTGGCCAACGCCTGTTGGGCCGGCTACACGGTCTTCTCGAAACCCGTCCTCGACCGCAGCTCGCCGTTCGACGTGGCCGCCGTCGGGACGATCGCCGGGACCCTGGTCTACCTGCCGTTCGCGGCCGGCGATCTCGTCAGGGCCGATTGGACGGCCGTTCCCTGGCAGGGCTGGGGGGCCATCGCCTACGCCGGGCTCGTGGCCATCTTCCTCTGCTTCGTCCTCTGGTACCAGTCCGTGAAGAAGGTCGGCAGCGCCAAGACCGGGGTCTACGGCAACTTGACCCCCATCCTGGCCATCTTCTTCGCCGGCCGGATCCTGGGCGAGCGCCTGTCAATCCTCCAGGCCGCCGGGGCGGCCGTCACCTTGGCCGGCGTCTACCTGACGCGGTCCGGCTACCGGTTCTTCGAGAGGAAAGGCGCGCGGGCGGCCGCGGCCGGCGCGGCGCCGCGGGACTGATCAGCGGATCCCGTAGACCCTGTGGAGCTGGACCGAGAGGCGGATACCGCCGAGCCCCGACCGCTGGGTCCCTTCGAGGAGCGCCATCGCCTTCTTCCGGCTCCATTCGGCGTTCGACTGAGGCTGGAGGAGGACAGGCGTCGACGCGGGGAACGCGGCCCGGACCGTCCGAACGGCATCGAGCGTGAGGGAGCGGCAGACGACCAGCTTGACCTCGCGGGCCCGCCGGGCGAACCCGGGGTGGACATCGTAATCCGGCGGCTTGGGCGAGACCGTGTGCCAGTCGGCCCGGGGATCGGGCGGGAACGTCCCGTTGGTCTCGATCTGGACCAGGTAGCCCTCGTCGTGGAGACGGTCGACGAGCGGCCTGACGTCCTGGGCCAGCGGCTCGCCGCCGGTGAGGCAGACCCAGGCCGCCGGCAGGCCCGCGCCGAGGCGCACGACCTCCGCGACGATCCCTTCGACCGGGGTCTCGAGCCCGCCCCGCCAGGCCGACTTCGTGTCGCAGAAGCCGCAGCGGCGGTTGCAGCCGGCCAAACGGACGAAGACGGTCGACTCGCCCTGTCGCAGCCCCTCGCCCTGGACCGAAGCGAAGATCTCAGTCGTCTTCAGCGTAGGTGGCCGACGCATCCTCGGATTCCCAGACCGTCACGGATTCGACGGGGTATTTCTTTTTGAGCTCGCTATGGAGATGGCGGGCGATGTTCTCCGCGGAGGGATTGAAGGGCAAGATCTCGTTGAGCAGCGTGTGGTCGGGGAGGAGGGCGGCCAGGGTCCTCTTGATCTCGGTGAAGTCGAAGCCGATGCCCGCGGCGTCGAGCGCGCGGGCCCGGATCGAGACCTCGACCTGGAACGTATGGCCGTGGACCTTCTCGCACTTCCCCTTGTATTCCTTGAGATAGTGGGCGGCCGAGAACTTGTCCCGGACCTTGAGCGTCCAGCTCATGGGTGGCCTCTCTTTCGCAGCCGGGCGAGGAGCGGGTCCTCGCGGCCGATGGCCGTCCAGGCCTCGGCCCGGAAGCGGCAGGACGAGCATGCGCCGCAAGGGCGCTCGGCGCCGGCGTAGCAGGAGACGGAATGGGCGTAGTCGGCCCCGAGCCGCAGGCCCTTGCGGATGATCCCGGCCTTGTCCAGGCCGATGAGCGGGGCGACGACGCGGGGGGGCGGGCCGCCGAACGCGGCCTTGGTGCCGGCCCGGACGGCCTTCTCCATGGCCTTGACGAACGCCCGTGTCGTGTCGGGGTAGTCCGGCGAGTCGGCGACGTGGAAGCCGCAGACGAGGTCGCGGACGCCCCGGGCCTCGGCCCAGGCGGCGGCCAGGGCCAGGAAGATGCCGTTGCGGAAGGGGACGTAGGTCGCGGGCGGGCCCGCGGGCTTTCCGGGTCGGCGCGCGGAGCGGGGGAGGGCGATCCCGGGATCGGTCAAGGCCGAGCCGCCGATCTGCCGGAGGTCGACCTTGAGCACGGCGTGGGGGACGCCCAACCGCCGGGCGGCCCGGCGGGCGAGGGCGACCTCGACCCGATGCCGCTGGCCGTAGTCGAAGGTCAGGGCCTGGACCCGGTCGTATCGCTTCAGGGCCCAGGCCAGGGCCGTCGTCGAATCGAGCCCGCCCGAGAACAGGACCACGCAAGATGTCACGGCGCTTTCTCTCCGCGATGATAATAAAGGACGCCCGTCGGAATTTCAAGGAAAGGGCCGGTTCCAGAGTACCTGCCAAACAACCGGGAGGATCATGGACGGCCGGATCGAGGGGTTGGCAGGATCGGACAAGGACAACTGAGGAGCGAGGAGGATTCTCGAGCCCGATCTGGAAAAGTTCAGCCGGGACGCGTGACGGAGGAGGGAAGTTTCCCTCGGAAACCGCCAAAACGTGTTTGAGAGAGCCGTAGCGAACGGCGAGCGAGTTGTTTTGGCGCCGAGTCCGTCGAACGGAACGGCGTGAAAAATCATCGCAGCGAACGGATATGACCCCCGAGGAGCCCGGCGATCCGGCGGAGTGGAATGCTCCAGGGAGCGGAGAGTCGTCGTACTGAGCGAAGGCCTGATTGGATGGCCGACGTTTGACACCTCGGAGTCCGGATGGTATATCTTGGAATTCCGAAGATGAGCGAAAAAGCGATCGTGGAAGGCATCGCCGGCGTCGTCCGGACCTACGAGCTCATGGACCGCGTCCGGACGCGGCAGGACCTCGTCATCCGCGACGACCAGTTCGATTATGAAGCCTTGCTCGACGCCGCCCGCTACGCCGGCCGGCGGCGCTTCCCCCTGAGCCTCCTCGATACGGGGCGGTTCGATCCGACCCGGCTCGAGGCGCTGGCCAAGGCGGGCAGCCGCATCCTGACCTCGGACGAAGCCCGGCCGAGGGCCGACGAATGGGAGGCGCTCGCCCGGGCCTGCCGCGAGGGCGGGACGCGCCTGGCCGTGCTCTGGAACGGCCACCTGCCTTCACCGGACCCGGCCGAGGGTCTCTCCCTCCAGGCCCTCGCCGACCTCCTCGGGCAGGGGCTCGATCTTCACGTCCCGGACCGAGCGCAGGCGCGCGACCCGGAGATCCTGGCCGGTCTCGCCGCGGCGGCGAAAAGGGGGCGGGGCTATTTCGTCGTCTACCATTCCGGGCCGCTCGTCGCCGAGCTCGCCGGCCCGGCCGGCCGCCGGGCCTGGATCCACTTCTCCGACCACGACGCGGCGGAGACAGGGTGGGTCGAGCGGGCCGAGGCCATCGCCCGGGCGGCCTCCGCGGCGGGATCGCGGGCCGTCGTCCACGTCGAGCGCGGCCTCGACCTCGAAACCTTCGCCGCGCTCTGGGACGCGGGCGCCGCGCTCGTCGTTCTGACCCCGCCGAGCGACGATCGTTCGCTCCTCCGGCCGTTCGAGGAGAAAGCCCGGCGCCGGAAGGTCCCGGTCCGGGCCTTCTATCTCTCCACGGCCTTCCTCCCGTGACCGCCGGTCTATTGAAAAATCATCGGGTTCAGCTACAATACGCCTCTTATGGAAGCGCATAACCTCGGACAGACGCTCTCGCTGTGGACGGTCGTCCCGTTCGTGGGGCTTCTCCTGTCCATCGCGCTCCTGCCGCTCAAGGCGCCGCACTTCTGGGAGAGCCACAAGAACAAGGGCCTGGTCGCGTTCCTGTGGTCGCTGCCGATCGCCGCCTACTTCCTGTTCCACGCCCCGCACGAGCTCGTCCTGTCGATGAAGGACTACGCCTCGTTCCTTCTCCTGCTCACGGCCCTGTTCATCATTTCCGGGGGCATCGTCCTCAAGGGCGACCTCAAGGCGACGCCCGAGGTCAACACGCTCTTCCTGTTCGTCGGCGCCGTCCTGGCCAACTTCATCGGCACGACCGGGGCCAGCATGCTGCTCA